>CAZKTX010000031.1:18441-25444 GCA_964555805.1 uncultured Rikenellaceae bacterium | reverse complement strand
GTTCTTGTGTCAACGGCAAAAGCAAAATCACTGCCGGCAGCGGCACCCTGAGAATAAAGTGTGGTTCCGACAATTGCCGGAGCCGAATATCCTGCTCCCGCATCACTGAAGGTCCATAACAGCTGAGGCTTTTTAGTCGTCCAGTCGAGGTTAAGACCTGTCTCTTTTGAAACACCGTCGCGGTTCGGGCCACGCCATTGCGGCCAGTCCTGAGCGTTTATTTCTGTCAGTGATGTTGCCATCAGGGCAACAATTGAAAAGCAGGTGAATACTGATTTAATTTTTTTCTCCATCAATTCTTTTTATTTTTTTCGTTATAACTCAGGCAAGCACTTATTATAAACCTTAAAGTGCAAATTAAGCTCATCAAAATACATGCCTTCTTTTTTTCGGATTAAAACGAAAAAGGATTAACCAATAACGAAAATGCATTCAGACTGGCAGATTATGTCCTCTTTATGTTGTGATCAGACAGGAATAATATTCTTTCAGCTGGTTCCGGAAAACCGATCGTGTGATGTAATAATACAGATTATACCGGCTACTGGTTGCTCATTGCCGGTTGGCAACTACAAAGCCGGTTTAAGTCCCTCCCACCGCACAGTCCATGTGCCATCATTTGGAAATCCGGGAGCATGGTTACCGGGTGCTCCATCCCAGCCGGCTGCCATCATCGCAACGGCATAGAGCAGACCTCCATTGCCGGGAAGATAGGGACAGGGCCCCCCTGTGCATACACCCCGTTCATCATAATGGTTTTTGGTCCCGGCTTCAAGAAGCAGAGCCTCTATTGCAAGATCCGGCTCCCCAAGCCTGGCTGCAGCCATGGCAAACCAGGGGAAATCCCATCCCCAGCAACGCTTCCAGTCCCATGTCTGCCAGACTTTCAGCAGCGTCCGGTGCGCTGTTTCACGGTCTACTCCCTCAACGGCAGGAAGCATTCCGAATACCCCGACCGGGTCAGGATGTTCCCATGCACGTTTTGTGTAGGTGTCATTCCATTCCGCCGAGTGCACATAAACCCCGCTGTCAACAGGAAGCGGCGCCAGGTTATCCCTGACTTCATCCCATAACGGCTCCTGTTCCCTGCCCATTCGCTTCCTCCAAATCTGGGCCTGACCCAATCCCCACCTCCAGTAAGCCAGATCAAAGACGGCATCTCGTGTTATCCCCTGTTCACTGGGTGGCATGACAGGATCGAGATGATATATGCCGTTCTTCGCATCAAACACTGCATAATCGGCCATGTGAAGGGCTGTCCCTTCAATGATTTGACTCCATTTTTCGAGAGTTTCCGGTTTTGGATAAAGCCGGTATTCAAGTTCTGCAAAGAAAATAGGGTGAGGCTGTTTCCACAACAGCACCTGATTTCCCGACCAAGGAGCGCTGCGTCCTTCCGGTCCTACACTTTTTGGCCATTTCAATCCCTTATAACCAAGCTGTTGTGAGAGAGCCGCGGCCGAGGGCATAAATCTATTGTAACAATCAAGGGCTTTACCTGCCATTGACCACCGGTCCCACAAAGCATAATGGGCAAGATGCCACCATGTCATCTCCATATGGAACTGACCACGCCATGGATCGACTTCCATCAGACCAGCTTCAGAGGGTGGAAAACTTCCTGCCGACTGAACTGCCAGCAGATACTGGGACAGCACAATGCGCCTCTCAAGTTCCTTCCAGCGTGGATCTTTACTGCCAGAAAGATCGACAGCTCCACCGCCTTTCCAGAAAGCCTGCCAGTGCCGAACGCATTTTTTCATTGTTACCCTTGAATTATCTATCCTGCCGGTAACGGGCTGTGCTGAAAAAACACATTCAATCTCAAGGGTTGAGGAACCTTCGGACAATACAGTGCACGAATGGGGCCGGTCTTCAGTCGGCATCGCAAGCTCTCCTCCCCTGCTGCACCTTACGGAAGCATAGTAGTCAACGGAATCGATATGACGAAGGAAATCAGCCTGCCTGGAGTCACCCGACGATCTGAGGATAACAGTCCTGTGAGCGTTTCCTCTGTTGAAATCACCGCTCCAGGACCTGCCACGCTGAAGATCCGGATAAGGAAAATCCACAGAAATTTCTAGTTCTCCCTTACTCAGGAGATCCGATTCAATCGCAAAAGTGACCATGTCAATATCCGGATGAACACAGGTTGTAACCCTGACAGTCTGGTCATTAATTGTAAACAGTGATGTATGTATCCCTGACCAGATATCCATCTTTCTCTCAAGTATCTTTACTTCTTCCGGTTTAATTTCCATTCCCCCGGCTTTTATCAGCCTTATCCTTCCAAGATTGAAAATATGCGGGTTGTCGAACATCCATGACCTGATCGCCGAGGTCCCTTCCGGAAAAACATCAGGCCCTTTGACCGGTCCTTTCTGGAAAGTCCCTGTTGAATGGATCTGGTCCGGATTAACTCCTGCGGGCAGAGGAAATGAATGCCATGCCCAATGTGACATTGTATTTCCTCCAAAAGTCTGAAGCCCGGTACCGTCGGCATTGAAGCAGAACTCTCCGTTACCCACAGGTATCTGTCCCTTCAGATCATTCCATTCGATATTATGCCTTGTCACCAGAGCATGCCTGTCAATAAGCGGCTCACCTGCCACTGATGATGTGACGAAAAGAACGCATAAAAGAATCCCCGCCGGTATAGTTTTCATGATTGACTCTAAATGGCAAAGTTAATTACCCAAAATAATGATATCCAGGTTCCCCGCTGCCAGTCCTGGTGATTCAGCCTTCAGCCTGACCGTACCTTTTCCAACAGGCCTTATCACCGCCTGAGCCCTGCCCTTCCATGTTTTTATCCGTGTATTGTTAACACTTGCCATGTCTTTCGGATCTGCATTTCCGGAAGCTGCAAGAATACCGGGGCCTTCAATCAAAAGGCTGATCATTGTTGAATCTGCCGGAACGACCTGTCCGGTAGCATCAACAACTTCAATCTTAACAAAAGCAAGATCACGAGTGTCAGTCTTAACTGATGCCCTGTCGGCAATAAGCCTTAGGCCTGCAGGCTCACCAGCACTTTTCAACACTTTTGCGCCCGTTTCTTTCCCGTTTTCATAAACTGTGGCCTTAAGTTCTCCCGGCTGATAAGGGACTTCAAAAACCGTGATGTATTTATCCGAAGCTGTCAGGTCTTTTTCGCCAACAATCCTGCCGTTAAGCTCAAGCTTTACATGTGAAGCCTTTGTGAACACTCTTACCTGAAGAGGTTTTCCTTCAAATCCTTTCCACGTCCACGAAGGCAGTTCATCGGGCCAGCCCCAGCTGCTGATGTTTTCAGCAAATCCCTCCGGTATTGGCGAGTGAACATTGATCTCCACCTTGCTGTTGTCCCAGATAATATCCTTATAAAGCATCTGTGGCTTTTTTTCTCCGGTGATGTCGAGATCGCCGCACCAGGCCGTGAAATATGGCCATTGAGAAGGCATTTGTGACTGCCGGTCAAATATATTCATGCCTTTTGGTATCTTAAACCCTGAAAAGTTACCCATAGGACTTGTTTTCCGGCTCTCAGGAACAAGGCTTGCATTTCCAATATTGACTTCGCCTAAATAGTCCATTGATGTCCACATGAAATCTCCTATTACATAGGAATGATCCTCAACAGCTTTCCAGTAGTCATATATGTCTTTGGGAAATGACTCCGATGAATACATTATTCGTTCAGGTTGTCTCTGGTGATCAGACTTAAATTTCTCGGGGCTGTAGTTGTATCCGGATACATCAACTGACGCAAACACCGGATCGGCAGATTCCCATCCGTCAGGGTAGAAAACACCTGTAACAGCCTGAGTGACTGGCCTTGTGTTATCCAGTTTCCGCACATGATCCGCCAACTGCCTGGAGATCCTGATCCGTATGGAATCTTCTCTTGTATGAATTTCATTGCCGATGCTCCACATAATTATGCTCGGGTGATTCCTATCGCGAAGGATCATATCGTTCAGGTCTTTTCTCCACCAATCCGCAAAGAATCTGGAATAATCCTGCGGATTTTTGTACCAGTCCCACATATCCGTAAACTCATCTATCACAAGTATTCCCAGACGGTCACAGGCATCAAGGAAAGATTCTGAAGGAGGATTATGGGCACACCTGACCGCATTGAAGCCATTGGACTTCATCAGTTCTACCCTTCGTTCCTCAGCTCTTCCGTATGCCGCTGCTCCGAGCAGACCGTTATCGTGATGAAGGCACCCTCCTTTCAGCTCCATTGGCTTCCCGTTAAGCAGGAATCCTTTTTCAGCTGAAAACTCAAGTGACCTTATACCAAATTTCTGAATACAGGCATCTGAGGCATTCTTACCCGACTCAATCTTTATTTCAGCACTATACAAGTCGGGAGATGCCGGTGACCAGAGAAGTGGATTCAGGATATCCAGCCTCACTATTGTAACAGTTTCAGAACTTCCGGGCATTTTAATACTCTCCCTCGCAGAAGCAGAAACTCGTCCGTTCCTATCCTTCACCACCACACTGACGACAGCTAAGGCTTCACTTTCCATTGTATTACGGGTAGTTACAGCAATTTCAGCAACTGCCCTGCCATTAGCGATTTCCGGTGTGGTGACCCTTATTCCCCATGGTGCGACATGGACAGGCCGGGCTATTGTCAGGTGAACATCCCGGTAAATTCCGGATCCGCTGTACCAGCGTGAATTCCTTCCGGGATTGTCAACCCTGACTGCAATAACATTAGGCTCCCTTTCGCTATTCAACAAGGATGTGATGTCGAACCAGAACGGAGTATATCCGTTTTTATGCATGCCGGCCTTTTTGCCGTTAACCCACACTTCCGACTCCATATAAACTCCGTCAAACTTCAGGATCACCGATTTTCCGGAATCCTTCTTGCTGAGGATGAAACTCTTCCTGTACCATCCCGTACCACCAATTATATGGCCGGTGGAATTGCCATTGCCGGGAGATAAGCGGGAAAATGGCCCGATCTGATCCGGACCATCGCCCCCGGGGAGATCCATCATGCTGTAATCATGTGGAAGGTCTACGGTCATCCAGCCTGAATCATCAAAACCTGGATTCTCAACGCCCTGAAGGGAGTCGCGGACAAATCTCCAGCCGGTATTTAACAACAGGTCCCTTACATCAGTCTCAATCAGTGACTTTCGGGACATTGCCTGCTCAGCGCACCCTGAAATCAAAAGAAGTCCTGACAGCAGTAACCAGAGAAATTGTTTCTTCATGACTGAGGTTTAAAATTTTGTTTTCAGGCTGAATGACAGAAAAAATGAATTATTCTATGTCGGTTACGGGGCACTATTGTTTTATCCTTTCACCGGTAAAATACGCCATTCCGTCCATTACATCACCGGTAACGGTGTTCTCTTCCTTTGTATTAAGCACCATGGCCACTTCACCCTGACTGCCAATAAATCTCACTATCGCCTTCTTTTCTGTTATGGCCGTGCTCACCACCGCATACATCTCTTTCCCCTCAGTGTCCCTGATAGTAGCTGTTGGTTTATCATCCACCTTGTCAAATCCGACGATCATTTTCACATCTCCAACCGGTGAAGAAACAACAATATTCCATTTGCCCCTGAAATAATCGAAACCGGTTTTGGTCTGGGCATGTACAGAAAATGAAAACATGATCATGATCCCTGTTAAAATTACTAAAACTTTTTTCATTGTCTTCCTTTTTTAAATTATTACTAAAATTGCTCTGTAATGGTTTAATCACGATGCAAATTTAGTGAGTGCCCAACTGTACGGCAAGGTCAAAAAGGACAGGACTTTGGACTATCTTACCCTTTTTTTGTATTTTTATCCTTTTAAATAACCAAAATCTGGAATAATTGGACCCAGACTCAAGTTTACACATTGATTTCATCAGGGATAACACGACTATTGATACAATAGACAACCAGATTACCCTGGTTGAAAATCCCATGGAAAGATATGAAGAGAATTACCCGGTCAAGCTTGATGAGGTAGTTGCTGTCATATGTGAAGAAGGTACCATGAGCGGAGCTGTCGACCTGAAGAAATTTACGGCATCAGCCCCATGTCTTTTCATTGTACTTTCGGGCCAGATCCTTCAGTGTGAAGATTTCAGCAGCGATTTCAAGGGTCAGGGAATAATAATGTCGAGGGAATTCTGGAATGGGTTTCCAATCGACAACAATCTTGGATTTCCTTTATCACGATCCATCAGAGAAAACCCATCGATCGGACTGACACGCGACGAACTGGAATCCATGAAGGATTATTTCAGGCTGATGCAAAAGACTATAAGGAAACACGAAAATCCAAACCGGCCGGAAGCGGTTAAATATCTTACCATTGCGTTCTTCTATGGCTTCGGATACCCATTCCATCGGATAAATGAGGAATCGGAAGGGCGAAAGAGGGACATCCTTGTTGACAGTTTCCTTTCTTGTGTCAGGGAGAACTACAAAGAGCATCGCGACATTGAATTTTATGCCGGCCAACTTTTTCTCACGCCGAAATATCTGTCAAGAGCATTAAAACAAAAAAGCGGGAAAACAGCAATTGACTGGATTGAGGATCATGTAATACTCGAAGCCAGGGCTTTACTTAAATCAACAAACCTTACAGTTCAGCAGATAAGTGAGGAACTTAACTTCCCGTCACAGTCGTTTTTCGGGAAATATTTCAAAAGGATAACAGGCATTTCGCCAAAAGAATACAGGAAAACTTAATGCAGATATTTTCCTTGCTCATTCACAGGTAACAACACAGGGTCTGCCGTGTGACCGGAACACTAAGAATTGCCTTTATTCAGGATTCACAAGCACTCCCCTCAGCTGTACTGCTGGCTGCATCCTGCCTGCAGGCCCCATTGCAGGACCAGCTGACTTCGGACCCAATGTGACCGACGTGGATCCGTTAAGTTCCGAAAACCTGCACTCAATAGTCTGTGCCCCGAGGCTTTCTTCAACGAACCGTGATGTGATTTCAAGTGTCCTCGCATCGGTCCAGTTATAACTGGTTGCGGCTTTTA
>CAZKTX010000031.1:15415-18341 GCA_964555805.1 uncultured Rikenellaceae bacterium | reverse complement strand
GATGTGATTTCAAGTGTCCTCGCATCGGTCCAGTTATAACTGGTTGCGGCTTTTATTACAGGCTGAAGCACTGAATATTTTGCGTCAATCGATTTTGGCTGCGCATTTCTCGGAGGGGCCAGAAGTGAAGCCGTTTTTGTGTTTGTCATTTTCCATGTTCCCTGACCTGCCCTGATAACGGAAATCTGATTATTCCGCTTGATCGCAAAACTGCATTCATTGTTCTTGAAAGTGAAATAAACAGACTGGATCTGGTACTCATTCTCCTGAAGCATGAATTCCTTTCCTGAAATCTTTTTCTGCATCTCGGGTTCCGACACGAGATTTGCCGGGGCTTTCAGGCTTAAACCGGATAATTTCTTCTGCAGTCCGTCATAAGTTACAGGATCTGATGCGATTGCCTTGTCAGATTTTATTGCCGGAATAAGATAATTATGCACGAGGTTCAATTGTTCCTGCGTGTTCCTTGCATTTGCAGTCATTATTACAATTGCATCCTTATCAGGGAACAGGATTACGAACTGGCCGGCCATTCCGTCGAGCCTGACACTGTTGTTCCTTCCACGCCACATCTGATAGCAATATCCCTGCGTCCAGTCATTAATATCTTTTGACACTCCTGCTGAACCACCTGAGCTCTCAATTTTAAATGATGTAGCTGCATTTACCCATTCAGCCGGAATAAGCTGCTTATTATTCCATTTGCCTTTCTGAAGCAGCAGCTGACCAAATTTTGCCAGATCTTCAGTCCTGAGCCTGAGACCTATCATGCCCAGATTAATACCCTGTGCATTTTTATCCCAGTCAGCTCCTCTGATCGAAAGGGGATCGAAAATCCGTGGTTTAAGGTAATCGAACGTAGTAAGGCCCGTTACCTGCTGCACAATAGCTGAAAGCATGAAAGTTGCCATATTGTTATAAAGGAAGACTGATCCCGGTTTATGAACAGGTTCATTTTTCAGGAATGCTGTTATCCAGTCATCGTCAGCGCCGCCTCCCATGCCGGCAGGATCCTGACCAACCGACATTGTAAGAAGGTTCTCGACTGTAAGCTCCTTCATATTGGTTCCCAGAGTATCCGGCAACGAATACGGGAAAAATGAAACCACTTTATCCGACACTTTCAGTCTGTTTTCTGAAACAGCCAGTCCAACTGCCGTTGCAGTGAAGGTTTTGCTTGCCGAGTACAGCAAATGCTTGTATTCCGGTCCATGGGGATCCCACCATCCTTCTGCTATCACTTTGCCATGACGCAGGAACATGAAACTGTGGATCTCCTGGCGGCCAGTATCTACAGCATTTATGAAGTCGGTGATACCTGAGGAAGATACTCCCTCCGACTCGGGAATGCTCCTGGGTAATCTATCAGTGATCTGTCCTGACAGATTTGTCAGAGATCCTGAGTATATCAGGAGAATCAGAAATGCAATTTGAATTTTTTTCATGATTATTGTTGTCTTAGGTATAATAGGATTTAATAAAAGAACATTTCGAAATGATGTATAAAAGTATCACTTTTTCATTTTACAACCACTCGCACCCTGTCAAGGTTTTCCAGCCGGCCGAAAGGGGTATTTCTGTAATAATCTCTTTGTGTTGCAACACGAAGAGTCGGAAAGTAGGTTCCGGGCTTTATAAACCTGTAAGTGGCTTTAATTGTCATGCGTGAACTATCCTGTTCAGAGGATTTAATTTTTGCCTTAATGGGAAAAACCCCCGATTCTTCAAAATTCCATCCTGCTGACTCTGTTGTTTTTTCAGGCAGGCCTTCAAAATTCCAGGCTGCTGCAACAACCTTTCCGCTGCCCGGGAGCAATTCAACCGAAGCTTCAAATTTAACCTTGTCGCCCACCCTTACATCCGCCCGTTTGCTTTTATTGGCAAGAAGGCTGACTACAGGCTGTATTCCTCTGCGTTCCGCTGCTGTTTTCGGAATTATTACCTGGCCATCGTCAATTTTATAGTTTGTGGATAAGGCAGGTTCTATGCCTTTTTCCACCCAGGCACTCAGATCACGAAGCGCCTGGTGAAGCACCCCGAGGTAACTGACAGTCCGGGTGGGATCATCTTCATTCGACACATCTCCGTGAAGGGCATGATCAGTATACCATAGACGAAAGCAGTTGTCAGTCCCGCTTCCAAGATTCTCCCTTACCTTTGTATTGTACCAGTCAGCCTGCCATGGGAAGGCTTCACGATCCCAGAGCGACTCGATGAGTATCATCTTTCCCTTGAATCTGCCAGTAGGCAAAACGCCTGCCGCACCCATTGTGAACATCGGGCCCAGAAGCATCGGACGCTGAGGATATAGAGGAGTACCGTCACTGTTGCGGAACTGGTCCCAGACATAGAACTCCCTGCCGGGCACCTGATGCCTGTGATAGGTTTGTACCGCCAGGAAATTTGAGTTGTCTACAATTACATCATCACCGGCCTTTATCATTACAAGCACCGAAGGGTCGGCCGGACCAAGCACTACATTATCCCCGTCGACTTTTGTGAGCTGCAGTGTCTTACCTTTTGCTTTCCCGCTAAGGATTACAAGATCGCCTCCCATGAAATTCACATCCGGCAACTGATCCTCAAGCTGAAAAGCAACAGGCATGCCTCCCTCCTGCCCGCCAATGCTCTTCCATGCGGCATCGGCAGTGCCCCGCTCCCGTTCCGACAATGGCTTCGCAAGTCCAAGGCTTACTGCCTGATCGATGGACAAACCCGCTTTAATAGTGGTTTCCTTTTTAAGCCTCGACTTTAGAAACGATTCCGGATGATCGGCTCCAAAGTAGCCGCTGACATTCCAGAAATCCTCGTCGAAATACTTCCTGTCGATATTCACAACCGACTGGTAAAGAACCAGAAATCCATGAATACCCATAGTTTTGTAACCAAACCACGACTGCGGCGGAAAACCCATTCGCGTCACCTC
>CAZKTX010000031.1:9563-15315 GCA_964555805.1 uncultured Rikenellaceae bacterium | reverse complement strand
AAAATCAGTTGGCCCGCCACCATTTGTCTCTATGAAATATGCTCCGCTCGCTACCGAGAAACCAATTACATCCTGGGCTCCTGTCGCTCCCTGAGCCAGGTTTTCATTATCGGGAAAAGGAGTAATGTATTGAAAGAACCTTCCTTCATACAACTCTTCCGGAGGAAAATAATATGAAAATCGTGTTCCTGTGCCTTCAAAACCACCATGGACATACCTGTGGCGGACAGGATTGTCTCTCCATTCGTCATTATCAATGAATGGATTGCTGAAAATTGTATCCGTTGTCCGGAATTCAGGATAAGATCCAATAAGACTCTGCGCTTCAATGGCAGAACATGCCGTGAAAATAAGGCATATCAAGGTTGCGGCGTACTTCATATCCAATATCATAATTTGCATTCAATTTATATATAAAACATGTATGATGTACCCGAAGGGGACAATTAAAATCAACTACAGAGCCGGTTGTTTTATATCTTCGGAATCTCAAATGATCAGTATCTTCCCTGATCTGCTAAAGGTTTGTCCTGTTGTGGATAGCGCCTCAACCTCATAATTATATATTCCCTTTGAAACTTTTTTCTTTGAGGAATCTGTGCCATCCCAGATAACTTCATTTCCCTGACCTGAAAAAACGGTTGTGCCTGTCAGGCTTTTTATTTCGCATTTATAGGAGGCTACATTCCTGCTTTTCAGTCTGAATACCGGGTCTTTTGATTTCTGGTTGTATGATAATGGGATATTAATACCCAGGTTTTCAATAGCTATATCTGTTACTTTTTCGACTATCTTCTTTTTCAGTGTGTCAACAATAACCTGCTTTACAGTGGGCTCTTTCTGAGGTAAATCAACCGGTTCATTTACCGGCTCATTAACCGTTTCATTAATAACAGACCTTCCTGAAAACTGGTTATCGAGTCGATCGATCCTGGCTCTGGTCTCCGGGATCAATGTAACATACTCCTTGACCCATGTGCTTAACTGCTGACCAAGGTCGGGATTCATAAGGCTCAGCAACCCGATCGCTTTTGTTTGCTTTTCCGGATCAGATGAGCTTATATCCTGATAAAACAATTCAAGATATTTAAGTTCCATCTGCCTTTTTGAATCTTCGGCATCTCTTGCATTCTGGAATTCTATCAACTGAGTCTGCTGTTGTGAAATTTTGTTCCCCGAGCTTGCAGTGAAAAATGCAAGAACTCCAAGAAAAATCGGAACCAATAGCTTTTCGAGAACTCTCAAAACATTTTCCATGGTTGTATAGAGTTTTTTTGTTTTAATCAAATCCGGTAACAAAGATAAGGTTGTTTCCAGTCAGAAAGAGTACTTTTTCACAGAGACTTTACGGGATCTCTATTCTCATGGAATAAAACGTTCAGGGAAGTTGTCAATATCTATAACTTAACCTGATTTCCTCTCCTATGAAAACATTCCGATCTATTCAGCCATTGTTTGCAGCAGCAATCCTGGCTTGTACATTTACAGCCTGTACAGATCATGGCGGTCAGAAGCCTCAACCTGTTCTGGGTTCAAGATCTGTAACAATCCTTGAAAAGAAAGGTTTACAATTCAGAGACCTCAACAAAAACGGGGAACTTGATCCATATGAAGACTGGCGTCTTTCAGATTCTGCAAGAATAGTCGATCTGCTGAGCCAGATGACACTTGAGGAAAAGGTCGGGCTTATGTTTCATCCAAACATTGCAGTTCCGGCTGACGGTGTTGTCAAATACGATTTGACGGATGAAGAAAAGGCTGCTCTTGCAAATGCCGGTAATGAAAACTATGCCGGGCCGATAGGCCCGGGAGGTCAGGGACCTGCAGGAGGCGGCATGGCAATGGGCCAGATGAGAAGGGTCGCAACTGCAAAATCTTTCATTGAGGAAAAACATTTCAGGAACATACTGAATAATGGGGTAGCTCCGGTGAAGGAATTCGCAACATGGTCGAACAAAATGCAGGAGATTGCTGAAGCAACCAGATTGGGAATTCCTGTAATGTTCTCAACCGATCCCAGGCACGGGGCAACTCTCGGGGCCCATGTAAGCGGCACACAGTATTTTTCGCAATGGCCAAGCAAGGAAGGTCAGGTTGGTATAACCTCGGCACGCGATACAGCAATAATGAAACAATTCGGTGAAACAGTAGCTGAGGAATATCGTGCCGTAGGACTCCATATGATCCTTGGTCCCCAGATTGATGTCATGACCGAGCCCAGATGGAGCCGCAATATGGGCTGTTTCTCAGAGGATGCAAATCTGACAACTGAAATGCTTGCCGCCTTTATGGACGGCGCCCAGGGAAAAGATGTAGGTCCGGGAAAGATCCTTGTCCATCTTAAACACTGGCCGGGAGCAGGTCCTCATCAGGATGGCACGGGCCAGTGGCTTATATATCCGGGTAATAATATGGATTACCATCTGATACCATGGAAAAAGGGAATTGAAAAAGGGGCTCTTGCTGCAATGGGATATTACAGCGGAACTTATTATGATTCTCTAAACGTTAATTACTCATATCACTTCTCAACTGAAATATTGTACCGTCAGCTTGGGTTTAAAGGCGCTATCTGTACCGACTGGGGAGTAGTGAGCAGGGGACCTCTGAAACCGAGTTTGCAGGGCAAGACGTCTCTTAAAGACAATATGGAAATGATAATCAATGCCGGTGTCGACCAGATGGGAAGTGAGACAAACAATCAGCTTGTGCTGGAACTTGTGAAGGAAGGAAAAGTGACTGAAGAAAGAGTGAATGAGGCAGCGGGCCGGATCCTTCAGTGGCATTTCAAACTCGGACTGTTTGAAAATCCATATGTTGATCCCGAAGCAGCAGCTACAATAGTGAAGAGTGAAAAGAATCAGAAACTGGGATATGAAGCGCAATTGAAATCAATAGTTCTCCTTTTAAACAACGGTGTCCTGCCTGCAGCAGAAAATACAAAGATCTATGTTGAAGGAATCGATAGGGAAATTGCTGCAAAATATGCTGCGGTTGTTGATAATCCAAAAGATGCGGACCTGATCCTTGTCAGGACAACTACCGAGGAGGAAAGAAACTTTCAGGGATTCGGAGGAGGAATGCCGGGACAGGGCGGGCCACAGCAAGGCAGAGGCCCCAACGTAAGGAGACCTCAGATGAATGCAGGTCAGGCAGCAGCTGCGATGAATCCTTTTGCACCAAGAGAGGTCAATATTGATTTCCCTCCGGCCAAATGGGAGAATATTAAAAAACTTGCAAGGACTGGCAAACCAGTTGTTGTAGCTTTCAATCCAACTGGTTCAAGCTGCATCCTGCCTTCCGACCTTAAGAATGTGGCCAATGGTGCAATAATGATATTTGATGCTCTTGATGCTGCCCTTCTTGATGTTGTGTTCGGGAAATTTAATCCTGTCGGTAAACTTACGTTCGAAATACCATCATCAATGGACGCAGTCAGAAAACAGCTTGAAGATGTGCCTTTCGATTCTGAGAACCCGGCCTTCGAATTCGGATACGGTTTGTCCTACAGTAATTAATCTGGTCCTTAAGGCTTACCGGAATCAGTTTTATAAACCTGTGATGCCTAAAGGTTAAAACCTGATCGGCTTACAGGCAGCTATCTGGCTATTGCGGCAGACTTCTACCCTCCGGAGGAAACAGCTCCGGAGGCTCCTCCTATATATATTAACACCCCCTGAGTAAACAAGGCTGCAATCGTTCAGCCGATATTCCTGGCTGAAGCCCGGGCAATCCTGTTGAAATGAAATGCCTATTACTGACATGCCCCCATAAATATATATAGTCTTCACAATATTTATACGTATTTTTCTTATATGTATCCACTTTTTTAGGGGGTATCATCAAATATTTTATACTTTTTTTTGCATTTACCCCCTTTTTTTATATGTTAGCAGCTTCAAAACTGATTTTTCTTTCAACTAATGACCTGAATTATGAAAATCTTTAAGAAGAAGAACTTGTTGACAACAGCCATTCTGCTGTTTATCAGTCCTGTGTTATTTGCATCTCCCGATACCCCAATCGATTCGGGTGCAACAGCCTGGATGCTCACCTCAACCGCCCTGGTGCTTCTGATGATACCCGGGCTGGCTATGTTTTACGGAGGACTTGTCCGGACCAAAAACGTTCTCGGCACAATCATGCACAGTTTTGTTGCAATGGGTATCATAAGTGTTCTCTGGGTAATTATAGGCTACAGCATGTGTTTTGGCGGAAGCGTGCCTGGAGGTCTGTTCGGATGGAACTGGGATTACTTTTTCCTGAGAGGCATTGATACAAATGTTATGGATGCGGGAATCCCCGAGTATGTATTCTCAATGTTCCAGGGGAAATTTGCAATAATAACTCCCGCACTGATTGCCGGAGCCTTTGCCGAGAGAGTATCATTCAAGGCGTATTGCTTCTTCATCGCCCTGTGGAGTATATTTGTATATAACCCTCTCTGCCACTGGGTATGGTCGGCCGACGGATTTCTGTTTAACCTGGGGGCAAAAGGAGCAATCGACTTCGCAGGCGGAACGGTTGTCCACATATCGGCAGGTGTAAGCGGACTTGTTGCAGCATTATATCTGGGCTCACGACGGGGGTATCCCTACCAGGTGATAAGGCCGAACAATATGGTGATAACAATGCTTGGTGCAGGTCTGCTATGGGTGGGCTGGTTTGGTTTCAATGCAGGAAGCAGTATTTCATCGGGACTCAGCACGGCTCAGGCACTTACTGCCACTCAGGTTGCAGCAGCATCGGGAGCTCTTACCTGGATAATCATCGAAAGCTTTCATCATGAAGGAAAAACAACTGCGCTTGGTTTTGCAAGCGGCATCCTGGCCGGTCTTGTTGCAGTTACTCCAGCAGCCGGTGTAGTACAGCCATACGGAGCAATGATACTTGGAATAATTGCATCACTTGCATGCTATATGGCCATTCAGCTTAAAAACAAGCTGGGCTACGACGACAGCCTCGATGCTTTCGGTATCCATGGAGTGGGCGGAATCATGGGAGCACTCTTTCTCACATTCTTCATTAGAAAATCGTGGATGGCCGAAGCCGCAGCAGCAGCCAACGATGGCACCTGGACAATCTGGAACCAGTTTGGCGTTCAGGCTCTGGCAGTACTGATTGCAATAGCCTTTGCAGGAGGAATGACCTTCCTGATAATTTTCCTTCTTGATAAGGTCATGAAATTACGTTCAACATGCGACGATGAAATGGCAGGTCTCGACAGGACTTACCACGGAGAAAGAGGATACGGAATGCTGAATCCAAGCTAGAAATGGAAAGAGAAAAAGAAAGTTGCTGGTTGCTGGCAAGCGGTACGCGGTACGCGGCTCGGCTAACAACTCATTGTCAGATTAATAACAGTTTATTAAAATAAAATGAAACTCATAAGTGCAATTATAAGGGAGGTGCAGCTCGATAAGGTTCGGGAAGCACTTATTGCTGCCGAGATTACAAGGATCACAGTAAGCCGTGTATCCGGTCACGGACAGCAAAGGATTGAAGAAATGTACAGAGGTCAGAGAATTGTCCCCGATCTGATTCCCAAGATAAAGATAGAAATAGCTGTCAATGATGAATTCGTCGATATAACGGTGGATACAATCCTCAAGTCTGCAAAAACCAACGGTCTGGAAGGACATGTGGGCGATGGCAAAATATTCATCACCCCTCTCGAGGAGTGCATAAGGATACGGACCGGAGAAAGGGGAGGATCGGCAATATAATAGGCGCAAGACTCAAGGCTCAAGGC
>CAZKTX010000031.1:2723-9463 GCA_964555805.1 uncultured Rikenellaceae bacterium | reverse complement strand
GGCACAGGGCGCACCGTGTCCATCGTAGCTTTAGCGAAGGTGGAGGGCACAGGACGAAGGGCCTTAATCTTCAGTCCTTAACGCCCTTACTGCCAACTGCTTTCTGCCAACTGCCAACTGCTTTCTGCCAACTGCCAACTTTTGCCTTGCGTCTTGCGTCCTGTGCCTTGTGTCTAGTGCCTTCTGCCCTACTTATATGAATCATTGTGGACATGTTTCACCGCCCTTCCAGAGGGATCAATGAATTCCTGAAATTTCCTGTCCCAGGCCAGGGCTTCTGCCGTGCTGCATGCAACAGAAGGGACCGAGGGAACACATGCCGCAGCGGAATCGGACGGAAAGTGTTCGGCAAATATTGACCGGTAGAGATACTCTTCCTTCGACAAAGGAGGATTAACAGGGAAACGGTACTTTGAATTCTTCAGCTGTTCATCGGTGATTTCCTGAGAGGATATTTTACGGAGGGTGTCGATCCAGTTATATCCCACTCCGTCGGAAAACTGCTCCTTCTGCCTCCAGGCAACTTCGGCCGGAAGATAATCCTCAAAAGCCTTCCTCAGCACCCACTTTTCAATCCTGCCGTTTGAAGCCATCTTATCGGCAGGGTTGATCCTCATTGCAACATCGAGGAACTCCTTGTCGAGAAAAGGGACTCTTCCTTCAACACCCCAGGCGGCCAGAGATTTGTTAGCCCTGAGACAATCATAAAGATGAAGCTTGCTTAGTTTTCTGACAGTCTCTTCATGGAAAGCCTTAGGATCAGGAGCTTTATGAAAATACAAATATCCTCCAAATATCTCATCTGCACCTTCGCCGGTCAGGACCATCTTCACTCCCATCGATTTAATAACCCTTGCAAGAAGATACATAGGCGTGGATGCCCTCACTGAAGTAACGTCGTAAGTCTCGATATGATATATCACATCACGAAGTGCATTGAG
The DNA here is from genome assembly GCA_964555805.1 of uncultured Rikenellaceae bacterium. Classification (GTDB taxonomy): domain Bacteria; phylum Bacteroidota; class Bacteroidia; order Bacteroidales; family VadinHA17; genus LD21. The sequence continues at coordinate 8,522 of CAZKTX010000031.1, read as the reverse complement.
TCCTTCCTCAAGGGTAAAATGAATCTCATGATGAACAGTGCCAATGTGCCTGGCTACTTTTCCGGATGCGGCCAGGTCGGGCGAACCTTCCAGCCCGATTGCAAATGAATGAAGTCTTGGCCAGTAGGCATCAACCTTGTCACCGGCTTCAATTCTTTTCGGCGCATACTGCCTGGCAACTGCTGAGATAACCGATGAATCCAGTCCCCCCGAAAGCAATACTCCATACGGTACATCAGACATCAGCTGACGATGAACTGCATTCTCAAGCGCATTCCTGAGCTCTTCGATTGAAGTGGCATTGCCGCTGACAGCGGAATAATCCATCCAGTCGCGCTTGTACCAGCGTGTCATAACCCCGTCCCTGCTGTAAAGATAATGACCGGGAAGGAACTCCTGAATCCTGTTGCAGACACCCTCGAGAGCTTTCAGTTCGGAAGCAACATAAAAATTACCATGCTGATCCCAGCCAATATATAATGGAATGATTCCAATATGGTCGCGGGCAATCAGGTAACAATCCTTCTGTTTATCATACAAGGCAAAAGCAAAAATGCCATTCATCTCTTCAAGGAAAGCTGGACCTTTGTCGTTGTATAACGGAAGTATAACCTCACAGTCGGAATTGGTTCTGAACTGCCAGGTATCTTCATACTTCCTTCTTATTTCCTGATGATTATATATTTCGCCGTTAACTGAAAGAATCAGGTTACCATCAATGCTTGTAAGTGGCTGCCCCCCTGATTCAGGGTCTACAATCGACAATCGCTCATGTGCAAGGATAGCTTTTTCGCAACAAAAAATCCCCGACCAGTCGGGTCCCCTGTGACGGACTTTTTTTGACATTTTAAGAACCGCCGGCTTCAGCTCCCTGTAATCCGTTTTAAGATCAAAAACACCAACTATACCACACATATTCCTCTTTTTAGATTTGATTATCCTTCTTCCCGGATACAACATAACAGATCGATCCGGCGATTGCAAAACTAATAAATAAATCAATCATTCGTTTAATAATTATATTTATTTTGAGTATATAGTTTATTTTATTTGATTTATTTACTCTTTATCTATATTTTATTAATCCATAATGCCATTTTGATTGATATTGTTAATTTTGTACATATCCCATTTCTGAATCATCCCCGGGGCAGTATCTCCTGCAATGTCTGCTTATTACGCAAACCCTCGGTGCAACCATTCTTTTGCGAACATCCCAAAAAAAAATTTGCTTATTCAATATTTTTAAATTTACTTTGCTTTTCAAAGTACTTTCAATATGGAAAACAATCATTCTTCAGGAGAAGACCTTAAAACAATAAGAAAGCTGATGGAGGAATCTACAAGATTCCTTTCTCTCAGCGGTCTTTCAGGGCTTTTCATCGGGCTCATTGCAATTGCAGGTGCCATGGCCGCTCAGTTTATTGTCTTCAGGAATGGGAATATCAGTTCTGATTATTATTTCAACAGCCCGGCAGGTCAGGATACCGGATCTATAAGCCTGAAAATGGGAATCATAGCTGTGGCAGTCCTTGTTTCATCCCTTGTCACAGGCATTTCCTTCTCAGTAAGAAAGGCACGACGGTCGGGTGTAAGTCTGTGGACACCAGTATCAAAAAGACTATATGCCAGTCTGTTCCTGCCCCTTGCGGCAGGAGGATTATTTGCACTTATTCTTCTCATCCAGAACCAGATCCAGCTGGTTATCCCGGTGTTTTTGATCTTCTACGGCCTCGCTCTTCTCAATGCCGGAAAATTCACTTACGGGGAAATCTTTTATCTAGGCATCCTCGAAATCATTACCGGCCTCATAGCTGCTTTGCTGCCGTCACAGGGACTTATATTCTGGATTGTTGGATTTGGAATCCTCCATATTGTTTACGGACTTGTCATGTACAGAAAATATGAAGCATAAAGCCGTCATAGCAGTCTGTTATCCAACAGAATCAATACCCGGGGACGAAGTTCTGAAAGGCACTTCATGCCTTCATAATCAAATCGTTAAAAAATGAAAGATATCATTTCCGGTTTGAATAAGGTATTCGAAAGCAGGGTTCGTCTGGGTATCATGTCAATCCTGATTGTGAATGAATCATATGACTTCAACAGCCTGAAGGAAACCCTGAACGTCACCGACGGCAACCTTGCCAGCCATCTGAAGGCATTAGAAGACAAGGGTCTGATAATGATGAAGAAAAGCTTTGTCGGACGGAAGCCTAATACAAGCTACACAATTACAGGGAAGGGATCGGTCCAGTTCAGACAACATCTTGATGCTCTTGAAGAACTGATCAAAAACCATTGACAATTCATGATTTTCACTGACCATCAGCAACCATATTAACATATCTCAAGAAAGCCATGAACACCGAAACCAAAATCAACTGGGCTAATGAAATAGAAGCCAATCTGGGCAACCCGGAGATTCTTGAAGGGCTCTACCGTAATGACCGCAAAGCCTTCAAAACAGCATTTGACGGCTTATTCAGGGAAATAGAAACCAACGAAGCAGCAAAATTCTGGAGGGCAAGGCTTGATTATGACATCAAGCCCGACATTCTGAAGACATTCACCCTGAGAGAATTAATAATAGTGGCAGCAACTGGCTTACTTGCTGCCTTTCTTATTAAAATCCCAACAATATTTTCCTTCAGCGATGAAGGCAGCTTCTACTTTAAAAATGCTGCCATAATCATCTTTTTCGGGCTGGCTCTTTATACAATGCTGATTAACAGGATCTCAGAGCCAAGAAAGATAATAATCATTTCATTGGCCTTTCTGATTCCTGCACTTTACAGCAATCTGCTGCCTTCCCGTGACCCCGGGGATGCAGTTACTCTTGCTTACATACATCTGCCTATGCTGATGTGGTTTATTTATGGAATTGTCTGGTGCGGCTTTGACCCAAGCAACCATGATAAACGGATAGACTTCATACGACACAACGGCGATCTGGGAATAACTTATGCTCTCATTGCTGCGGGCGGAGGCGTTCTGACACTTATCACCGTAGGTCTGTTCAATTCTATCGGATTGGATATTACAGAGTTTTATGCCGAAAACATTGTCTTTGCCGGAGCTGTTGCCGCACCGGTTGTCGCAGCCTACCTTATCGGCAAGTTCCCTGCTCTTGTAAGCAAAATAGCCCCGCTTATTGCCGGGATATTCAGCCCTCTTGTTCTTATAACACTTATTGTCTTCCTCGCAACAATTATATTCACCGGAAAGGATCCTTACAACGATCGTGATTTCCTTCTTATTTTTAATGTCCTGCTCCTGGTGGTTATGGTATTAATCATCTTTTCCATTTCCGGGACATCAGTGTTAAAGAATCAGAGATTCAATTCAATAACCCTGTTCATACTTTCAGTTGTCACGATAATAATCGATCTTGTCGCACTCTCAGCAATATTCTACAGGCTGGGAGAATACGGTCTGACTCCGAACAGACTGGCCGTGCTTGTTTCAAACATCCTTGTCCTGATAAATCTGATACTGATAATGGCCGGACTCTTCAGGATTAACTTCAAAAACAAGGAGTTCAGAATCGTTGAAATGACTGTCTCCCGATACCTTCCCGTTTACCTGGCCTGGATAGTATTTGTTGTTTTCGCTTTCCCTCTTATTTTCGGGATGAAGTAATCCGGAAGGGAAGCCATTCAGGCAGGAAAGCCCGTATTATTCACAGGAAGAAAGCAAGGTAAGACTCTCAATCTCCACCGGATGCCAGTTTTTCCTGTACCATTCTTGTGACAGTGCGGAAATCAATCTTTCCTGTTCCCATCATCGGGAGTTCACCGAGGACTATGAAGTCCCTGGGCACAGCTATAACCGGCAGATCATTCATCATTTTCCTGAGTATTTCAGTTTTGTTAATCTCACCTGAAACAGCTGCTATTATGGAAGACCCTTTTTTCTCATTCATAACCTCAACAACACAGCAGGATACTCCCTGCGGTATATATTTCTCAAGTACATTCTCAACCTTTACAAGTGAAACCATCTCCCCTCCTACCTTTGTGAACCTCTTGAAGCGGCCGGCGTGCCACAGAAATTCTTCCGGATCAAGGAATCCCATATCACCTGTATTGTACCATCCGTCCTTCAGAACTTCAGCAGTCTGTTCAGGGTCATCATAATATCCCTTCATCACAGCGTCGCCCTTAACAAAAATAATTCCGACCTCTCCTGTTTTACATGCCTCTCCTGTTTCGGGGTTCTCAATTCTGACATCCACACCGGGGATTACTTTGCCGGTGCTTCCGGGTCGGTTGTATTCAAGCGAGTTCACTGAAATCACCGGAGACGTTTCAGTCGCTCCGTATCCTTCAAGAAGGGTAACCCCGTGCTTCTCCTTAAAACCTGCACGAAGGGTATCGGGACACTTATCGGCTCCGGCAACCATAAGCCGTAAAGTTTTAAAATCTCCCGGCTCCGACTTCTGAAGATAACCCCAGAAAAAACTGGGCGTGCCAACCATTATTGTAGGTTTTTCTTCCCGTGCAATTTTGCAGATCGTCTGGAAATCAAGAGGATTGGCATAAGTTATCATTGTCATGCCATAATACAGCGGGACCCAGAGGTTAACTGTTAATCCGAATACATGAAAAAATACAAGATTGGCCAGGATTACATCCTCTGAATTTATGCCAACATAATCCCCGAAACTTTCAATATTTGAAGCTATATTTCTATGTGTCAGCTGAACTGCTTTGGGATCTTTTTCGCTTCCGCTTGTAAACAGGATTACTGCAGTGTCGTTCTCATCGCCTTTATGGATGTTCCCGAGTAGGAAATTTGTGGAAAGCTTCGACTTCAGGGCTGCCGATAATTTTTCGACTGTCGAAATTCCAGCCATGATATCCTCAATCAATACCATGCCTTCAATTACCGGACAGTTAATTTTCTCAAGCAGAGCCTTCGATGTAATAATTGTTTTGAATCCGCATTTTTTCTGTGCATATCTTGCGTTGCTTTCAGCACCTGTCGAAAAATTTATCATAACAGGAATTCTGCCGCTCATCAGGGCAGCAACATTGGCAAGCGCGCACCCTGCCGATGTAGGAATCATAATCCCGATAAAACCTTTGTCATACTTCCTGAACTTTGAACTTAATATGAGTGCCCCGATCAGTGCCCTTGAATATTGTGTACTCGTTCCCCGGGTTTTGTCAATAATGGCAATCTTGTTACCATATTTTTTGGCCATCCTAACAAACTGTTGGTGAAGCAGCATACTTAAGGTATTAGTTTAACATGTTTTGAAATTTGAAAGCTGCCAATATAAACATAAATCGGAAATGCAAGCACACCAGAATGTATTTTTATTTTTTTTGTTCGAAATTTATTCAAATTACCATTTTTGCCATATTACTGTTTACTATTTATTTACAATCAAATTTTTTTTCTTTAGAGTCCTTTTCACATTTTGATTCGAAATCTCACTCTTCACAATCAACCAAACCGGGAGAGTTCAGTTGACAGGAGTCCGGTGTCGTGCAGATTGTTTTTCAGGGTATCTTAGTCCTGAACAATAATTGTATCTTTAAACATATCTCAGATTCCCATGAACACTCTGTTTTTTTTCCTGGCTGTTTTTATTTTCACTTTCAGCAACAACAAACCTGAAGATAAAATACTGTTTGACGGTGTCTCCCTTGATAACTGGCAGGTACTTGACTATCGGGGTCATGGAGAGGTTTCGGTTGCCGACAGCTGCATTATAATCGGAAAGGGGGAGATGATTTCAGGCATCAGGTGGACAGGTGATTTTCCAAAGACAGGTTACGAGGTTACCCT
>CAZKTX010000031.1:0-2623 GCA_964555805.1 uncultured Rikenellaceae bacterium | reverse complement strand
CCCCATATAAGATATCTGATAAACCTGCCGGCAAGCATAGACAAACCTGTAACAACTATATTGGCCCGCAAAAGCCCCAGACCGACTGAAAACACATCTCCCACTACAGGTACCCAGCTGAAAAAGGCAAAAACTGCTCCCCGTTTATAAAGCCTGTCATGCCATTTTTCAATTGATTCGCGTTTTACGTGCAGGTATTTTTCTATCCAATCCCATTTACCCAGGTAACCTATTGCAAAACTGCTCAATCCCCCCAGCCAGTTACCTGCTGTTGCAACCAGAATGGCTGATGTGACATCTGTGCCGGTTGCTATCAACACAGAGAGCAGCGCCTCCGAACTAAAAGGCACAACCGTTGCAGCCAGGAAGCTGGCAAGAAATAATCCAGGGAGACTGTACTCAAAAAGTCCTTCCGCCAATGCAGAGTTTTTAATTTACCGCGAAAATACCTAAAAATGGCGATATTTAAACGTTATGCCGGGAAGCGGCCGTATTGAACACACAGCCTTTGATATAAGGTTGTCTCCTGTTAATATCAGAATCTTACTCCTAAAGAAAGTCCGAACCTGATTCCGGCCCACGGTCCGTCGAAATCCACATTCACCTCATTTGACGATGTGGTAACAGTATAATCAAACATTGGTATGTCGGCATCACTGAGAGATTCATCTATATCATTCCTTATTTGCTGCTGATCCTCAAGCGGGATTTCCTCCGACGACAAAGCGTTTATATTTCCCGAACTTATGCCAAAATGCGGTCCCAGAATCCAGAAATCGAGGCACATAAATTTCCCAAGAGCCCACTGACTTCCTATCATAAGTCCTCCCGTATGAGCAGTCACCTCTCCCGTCATGTCAAGATTTACAGGATCCCCTTCCTCCGGCTCGTAATCAAGTGCATCGTTTGCCATTTTATAACTGCCATACCTGTAAAAGAGCGACAGGTAAAAGCCTGTTCCGTATTTCTTTTTTCCCATGTAGTACCTGAGCTCCGGGGTGATGGCAAAGTTGCTTATGAGAAGGTTCTCAATAACCTCCTTCTCATCGGGGTCAGTAATTTCGGCAAGATCAATAATGCGGTCGCGGTAAGGCAGACCTGTTTCAGGCATCAGCCTGAAAGATAATCCCGCTGAGAAATTCCTCGAAAGAACTCTCTCATACTGAAGCGAATAGTTCTTTATCAGGGGAGCCATGAGGTTGACCTTGACAAAGTTCAGGGAAGGATCCTGGCTTCCAGCGGGACCCTGGGAAAGTACATCCTGTACACCGGAAATAAGAAATGTACATGCAATCACCAGAAGAATCACACATTTCTTCATTTTTGAGGAATTTGATTAATAATTCAACCTGCTTTACACAAATGTAAACCTTTTGTTTCAAACATATTGCAACTAAGATTCCAATAATAAGTGTCTCCCTGAAAAATCTGAAACCTGCCGTTATCCCCGACAGTTGTCCGGAACCTGATCATGCTTAATATCAATTTTTTATCCATCAAAGTGCAGCTAAAGCTCAATTTCGGCGAAAAAGTTGATTTTTCGGCAGTTAAACACTACATTTGGTTTGTGAACCAGCATCTGATCGGAATATTAACACCAAAGAGAAAAGCCTGGCTTGACAATCTTGTACTGCCCGGGTTTGACGGAGTTCCAATAAGTGATGTTCTGTCATTCATAGCGAAAGGCTTTCGCAAGGGAGTAATGGTCACAAGGGCTTCTTCAATAGCCTTTAACCTCCTGCTGGCCATGATTCCGGCTTCGATTTTTCTCTTCAGCCTGATCCCCTTCGTTCCGATTCCTAATTTTCAACAGGAAATGATCCGGCTTTTTGAAAATATCCTGCCGGCAAACGTGTACAGATTCCTTGAGTCGTCTATAGTGGATATTGTGACAAGGAAGAGCGAAGGTCTTCTTATAATAATGCTGTTTGCCACAATTGTGTTCTCCACCAACGGGATACATGCAGTCATAAATGCCTTTGTGGTTTCCGCTCACAGTTTTCAGGCCAGATCGTGGGTTAACCAGCGCAAAATCTCTCTTATGCTGCTTCTTATTATCGTATTCATGTTCTCACTTGCCGGCTTCATCGTAATATTTGGAAAACAGGGACTTGACAGCCTGGTTGATCTTCAGGTAATTGAAAGAAATATTGTCATTACACTCCTGATCTTCGCAAAATGGGTATTGGTGGTTTTGCTTCTTTTCCTTGCAATTTCATTCCTCTATTACTTTGCACCTGCACGAAAAACAGACTTCAGGTTTTTCTCCGCAGGCTCTACTACAGCAACAATACTTTTCATTCTTTCATCTCTGGGATTTTCTGCCTATGTTAATAATTTCGGGCTTTACAACAAGTTTTACGGCTCCCTGGGAACCCTGCTTGTCGTTATGCTTTGGCTCTACCTGAATTCAATTGCAATCCTTATTGGATTCGAGCTTAATGTAAGCATAAAGCACGCAAAGGAAGAGGGCAGGAAAAGAAGTCTTAAGGGCGATTCCTGAAACGACATGTTACAAAACACTTTTGCTTATTGTTATCCGCATAATGCAGGTAATTCAAAAAGGTTTTCAATAACTTTAGATGATTATTAACCAAAACCCTTTATGATGAAACCCTCAAAA
>CAZKTX010000030.1:0-26430 GCA_964555805.1 uncultured Rikenellaceae bacterium | reverse complement strand
CATTTGCCTTGCGGCATCTCCTATAGCTATAAGTTTGCCTGTATTCTTATCGATTGCAACTATTGAAGGTTCATCGACAACTATCTTATCATTGTGTATGATAACTGTGTTAGCTGTTCCGAGGTCAATTGCAATCTCTTGAGTCAAGAATGAAAAAAGTCCCATATAAAGAGCTTATTTGTTTTAATGTTTAAAATGTCGTTTTCCTGTAATAACCATTGCCACGTTATTTGCCGAGCAATAATCTACCGAATCCTGGTCTCTGACTGAACCTCCCGGCTGAATCACGGCTGAAATGCCTGCCTTATGAGCAATTTCAACGCAGTCGGGGAAGGGGAAGAAAGCATCTGAAGCCATAACCGCGCCATTCAGGTCAAACCCGAAAGCGTGAGCTTTGTCGATAGCCTGCTTCAACGAATCCACCCTTGAAGTCTGGCCGATACCGCTGGCACACAGCTGTTTGTTCCTTGCCAGAACAATAGCATTTGATTTGCTGTGCTTTACTATTTTATTGGCAAACACAAGGTCGTCGGTTTCATCCGGCCCGGGAAGCCTGGGAGTTACAGGTTTCATGTCCCCGGCCAGTTCGGTGCTCAGGTCCTTTTCCTGCCAGAGCACTCCGTCGAGAAGTGATCTGAACTGGAATTTTTTCACCGCCTTGTCCTTTCGCCTGAGAATGATCCGGTTTTTCTTCTGTGAGAGTATTTCAATCGCTTTATCTGAAAAACCTGGAGCGATAATGATCTCGAAGAAGATCCTGTCAATTTCAGCAGCCACCTCGTCCCCTACCGGGACGTTTGTTGTTATAACCCCTCCGTAAGCTGAAACAGGGTCGCAGGCAAGGGCAGCCTTCCATGCATCAGCCGGGTCAGGCCGCGAAGCCGCTCCGCAGGCATTGTTATGTTTTATAATTACATAGGTTGTTTCGCTGAACTCATCGATAAGTGCAAGGGCAGAATCGATATCAAGGAAATTATTGTACGAAATCTCCTTTCCATGCAGCTTGTCAAAATATTTTCCTGTATCGCCGTAGAAGATCCCTTTCTGGTGAGGATTTTCTCCGTACCTGAGGGGGTAGGCAGTGTCAATGCTTTCACGGAACGCATTTATTCCTGCTGTCCTGTTGAAATAGCCGAATATTGCTGTGTCGTACCCTGATGAAGTAAGAAATGCTTCCGCGGCAAAGGAACGCCTCTCGGCAAGTGATGATGTCCCTTTCTTTTCCCTGAGGAGTTCAATAAGCTTACCGTACTGATCCCGTGAAGAGATAACAAGCACGTCGTTGAAATTCTTTGCTGCAGCCCTGATCAGGGAGATGCCGCCGATATCTATTTTTTCGATAATATCCTCTTCATTGTCAGTCGACTTCAGAGTGTCCTCAAAAGGATAAAGGTCAACTATAACAAGGTCGATTTCAGGGATATTGTATTGTGCCAGCTGCCGGAGGTCTTCCTTATTGCTGCGCCTTCCAAGGATTCCTCCGAATACCGACGGGTGCAGGGTCTTTACCCTTCCTCCAAGTATTGAAGGATAGGTTGTAAGTGATTCAACAGTCTCCGCCCCGACTCCCATATCCTGAATGAAGCTGTATGTGCCTCCTGTGGAATAAATTTTAACATTCAGTTCATCAAGGATTCTTACTATCTCATCCAGGTTGTCCTTGAAGTATACTGAAATTAATGCGCTGTTGATCCTCTTTTCGCTCATATACTGAAATTTATGAAAGGTCACTCCCAACCGAATCAGGCGGTTAAAAATAGATATTTTTTCATTATACTCCATATAAAATAATCATGATTATTCCTGCAGCCCGGGTGAGAGCCTTTAATCCAAATGAAATTATTACCTTTGACACTCCCGTAACATTTGAAAGTAATTGAAAACACGATTAAGGCTTTTTAAGGAAGGATTTCTATCAGCTGTTAAGTCGGTGACAGTTAACAAGCTGCGTACTTTTCTTTCGCTTTTTGGAATTACGATCGGCATATTCTGCATAATTTCTGTTTTCACGGTGCTCGACTGGATGGAAAAGTCGATCCGCGACAGTATAAGTTCGATGGGCTCCAATGTTGTTTATATTCAGAAGTACCCCTGGTCGTTTGATTCGGACATGAAATGGTGGGACATGGTAAAGTGGCCCACTGTATCAATGAATGAATACGAGGCGATCCTGAAGCGTTCGACAAAAACTGAAGCTGCATCTTTCCTGATTGCCCGGTCTGACAATATAAAATACAAAAACAATGTTGCAAGCGATGCACCTATCGCAGCAGTCACAGATGCGATGGAGAGGGTGGTGCTTTTCGAGATAGCCAAAGGAAGATATTTTTCCCCGTTTGAGTATATAAGCGGAAGCAACGTTGCGGTTCTTGGGGCCGAAGTATCCGAAAGACTGTTTGGCGACTCTGAGCCGATTGGCAAGGTTATTACAATGGCAGGTGGATTCAAGGCGACTGTGATCGGGGTGCTCAAAAAGGAAGGGCAGGGAGCCATCAGCCTGAGCAACGTTGACCAGATAACTCTTGTGCCGATGAATTATGGGAGGAATTTCATCAATATCCGAAACAGGTTTGTTGATTCCCAGATGATGGTTAAAGCCAAACCGGATGTTTCAGTTCAGGAACTGACTGATGAACTTACAATGATAATCAGGGCAGCAAGAAGGCTGAAGCCGGCCGAGATCTCAAATTTTGCTGTCAACAACTCAAAAATGCTGTCGCAGGGTTTTGAATCAGTGTTCAAGGGTATCAACATTGGAGGATGGATAATCGGAGCCTTTGCAATTCTGGTAGGAGGTTTCGGAATTGCAAACATAATGTTTGTTTCGGTAAGGGAAAGGACAAACATAATTGGCATACAGAAAGCTCTCGGGGCCAAGAGAAGTTTTATCCTTCAGCAATTTCTCACCGAATCGGTTCTCCTGTCCCTGGCAGGCGGCATACTCGGCCTTATAATGATCTTCATCGGATCGCTTGTGATAAACTACCTTTATGAACTGAACATTCATCTTACTCTTGCGAACATCGTACTTGCGCTGTCTATTTCAGGAATAATAGGAGTTGTAGCCGGTTATGCTCCGGCAAGTTCTGCAGCAAAAATGAATCCTGTTGATGCTATCGGGTTCTCATTCTGAAGTTATAAGATTCTCACTTATCCAGTTTGTAAGATCGACAAACTGATCGACCGAAAGCTGTTCGGGTCTGAGCTGAAGAATCTGATTATCGTCCGACCTTACATTAAAAGCTGCTCTTACCGAGTTTCTCAGTGTCTTACGGCGTTGATTGAAACAGCCCTTCACGACCCTGAAGAATAATTCCTCATCACAATCGAGATGTTCCCTGTTGTTTCGTGTCAGCCTCACGACCCCCGACATTACTTTCGGCGGCGGTGAAAACACACCAGCGGGTACTGAGAACAGATAACTTGCAGAATAGTAGGCCTGTAACAGAACACTAAGTATCCCGTAGACTTTTGACCCCGGTTTTGAACAGATCCGTTGAGCAACCTCCTTCTGCAGCATGCCGCACACTTCGGTTACTATATCGCGGTTTTCAAGGACCCTGAAAAATATCTGGCTCGAAATATTATACGGGAAATTACCAATCAGCGCCACTCTTCCCGTAAAATTGCTCCGGATATCAAAATCCAGAAAGTCTCCCTCTATTATATTCAGCTGTGCGGAGTACTCATTTCGAAGATAAGATACCGATTCACTGTCGATTTCAATAACCCTGAAATCGGGGAATTGTCTTCTCAGCAGGAATCCTGTGAGTATTCCCATGCCGGGGCCCACCTCAAGTACGCTGCTGCAGCCGTCACCCGAAAGCGAGCCGGCAATTTTTTCAGCGATTGACTTATCCCTGAGAAAATGCTGGCCAAGGCTTTTCTTTGGTTTCACCCTGTCCATTTTTCCTGTTTTATTGTAACCTTACGGTCCTTCTTTTCACAACACAATTTCTATTTTATGCCGGACGGGTAATCCGGTATTTTTTCAGGAGGCTTTATCCCTGAAAGAGTTCCCTGCCGAACTTTCTCCAGATGGGTAACTTAAGGGATTCGAGAAACTCAATGAAACGCTTGAGAATGTTGAAGTAGAGAGTCACAAAAAGAGCAGACGTCATTAACCATATTGCCAGAACATTAAAGAGAAGAGTGGGGATCCTTGTCTTTCCGATTTGTTTATAGGGGGCGTAGAAATGCGCCCTGCCGTACTTTGAGCCGGGTTTCATGAATACAGGATCGGCCTTCTGGATAAGTCTTTTTTCAGAATCATATATTTTATTTGTGCTGAGTCTGTTGAGGACAAAGTTTGCAAGGCTCTCATTATAATTTGCCTCTTTCAGAGCCTGATATTTATCATTCCCCATTGATGCTGTGAGAGATCTGACAAGCGAGTCCTTCCTGTCTGAAATAACCCTGGTCCGTGCCCTGATCACAAAGGCAAGGGAATCGAGCCAGATCTTTGCCTGGTCGGCAGTAAAGTCTCTGAAGCCTTCATAAGTTAAGGATGAAGCCCAGGAACCTGGTTCCATGCCAGTCAGTTCCGATAATTCATTCAGGTGATAGTTTATTGTTTTTAAGTTTCTTCTGCTCAACTCTTCATCCCGGGGGTTTCCGTTAGCCATTCTGCATTCATCGACCTTCATCTTAAGGGTAGGGATAAGAAAGGCATTGTACCAGCCGGTCTGGCTTATCTCCATGTCATAATTAAAGAGCGGCTTTTCGTACCTGTTGGCCTTGAACTGCTCTACAAGAAGGGCCTCGTACGCCCATCTTGTAACCATGGCATCGCCTATTAAGGGCACATAAATCTTCCGGCTGATCGATTTATGAAGGTCGTCGAATTTTATCATGGCTCCGCCGAGAAGGAGCATAGGAACAAGAATCAGCGGGATAAGGATATAAATGCTGACCGCCGTTCGCATACCTGCTGAAATATTAAGTCCAAGCATATTGCCAAAGCATGCCGTGGAAAAAAGAATGAGCCATTGCTGAAATAACATCCCTCTGACTCCGAGAAGGGTATTTGCAACAATGACGAAACTAAGCGACTGAACTGCTGACAGGAAAAAGAGGAATGTAATCTTTGAAAACAGGTAGCTCGACCGGCTGATATTGAGGAATTTTTCTCTTTCAAGTACTTTCCGGTCGCGGAATATTTCTTCGGCGCTTACAGTCAGTCCGACGAAAAGTGCGACAATAATCGCCATAAAAAGAAACACCGGATAATTTTTGTTCGCTCCGAAAGAGTATAAACCATTTTCACTGTATTTTGAAATAAACCCCAGGATGAGCGCCAGCAAGGGCACCTCAAGAAGGTTGATCGTCATATACTGTTTGTCGGCCCGTTTCCTTGTTATATTTCTCTTAATGAAAGTCTTTGCCTGTTCCCATTTTTTCGGGATCTTAAAGTTGCTTTGCGGAAGGGTGGTTTTCGGAGGAATTTCCTTCAGGACCGGCATCATTTTCTTTTTGTATTTTTCATACCAGTCATTAGGACTAACCTGTCTTTCTTTTCCGGCAAACCCGGCATTGTCGATCACCTTGACTTCAATTATCTGAAGTATGCTTTCGGTGTCGATATTTCCACAATTCGGACATTCGCTTTCGGCAGCATTTGCCTGTGATGTCTCAGTCTTGAAGTATACAAGGGCTTCAACCGGATCACCGTCGTAAACCATATAACCACCCTTGTCGAGTATCCAGAGCCTGTCGAACATTTTCAGAATATCGGATGAAGGCTGATGAATTATCGTGAACACAAGCTTTCCGGCAAGGGCCTGGTTTTTCAGCAGTGTCATTACTTTCCCCGAGTCGAAGGAAGACAGACCTGAAGTGGGTTCGTCAACGAAAAGCACACCGGGTTCCCTCATAAGTTCAAGTCCTATGTTCAGCCGTTTGCGCTGGCCACCGCTCACCTTCTTGTTCATTATGTCCCCCACCTGCAGATCGCGTATTTCAATCAGATCGAGGTCGGACAGAACCTTTTCGACGGTTCTGTTAAGCTGTTCCTCATTGTAATCGCCGAAACACAGCCTGGCGTTGAAATACATATTCTGGTACACAGTCAGCTCTTCGATAAGCATATCGTCCTGAGGGACGAAGCCGATAAGCCCTGAAAGATTTTCAGATTCGTTGTTGAGATCGTATCCGTTGATTGATATATTTCCCGATGTGGGTTTGGTTTTCCCGTGAAGAAGATTCAGCATTGTTGTCTTTCCAACGCCGCTGCCTCCCATAAGCCCGACAAGGTTGCCCGACTCGATATGAAAATTCATTTTTCTTACTCCGTTGTCGGAGTACTTGAACAGGAACTCAATATCCTTTCCCTCAAAAACTATTTTCTCAGGAAATTTCCTGGAAACGAATTTTTTGAAAATCCTTGAAAAGTAAATCGTTTCTATCCCCTGACCCTTTATGTTCACGCCCCTTTCGAGCATGTATGGCCTGCAGGCGATAATGTCCCTTCCCTTGAAGTAAAGAGCCATTGATCCGTCATAAGTAAAAATAAGGGATCCGGTACTTTCGATGTGCAGGAAAAACATATGACCCTTGAATCCCTTTATCCTTATGTGCCTCCAGTTATCGTAGTTCTTAGAGGAATCAGCGGCCCAGAGTTTCGGGTTTTCATTTTCGATTACAAGCATGCAGTCGGGAGTGACTTCATCGTAATTCCTGCCTATCATGAAAGCCATTGCATTCTCGTATTCCTTCTTTGAAATATTGAATGTACGGGCTACAATATCGACAATTGTTTTTTCCTGTTCGGATATCTTCCCATCCTCGAAAGCAAATTCAAGTAGTTGAAGGAATACAACCATCCTTTCCTCAAGAAACAGGCCCTTCTTTATCTGACGGCAGATATTTGTTATCTGGAATGTTATTAGGGAGTCCTCATCAGATAATTCAGTCTTATCGACTGTTTTGAGTTCATTTGAATAAAACTCGAGGTTGTTTTCAAAAAGGGAATAATACTCCTCTTCCAGTTCCCTGTTCAGATATCTCCTGAGGTAACTCCTGAGTATCTTTTTACCTCTTGAAGAGATCCCTCCCGGGTTAACGGTGGAAACAATGGCAAAGATATGAATCAGAGCCAGGAGTACAGATTCCCTCATAAAGAATTTCGATCAAAAAAAGACCGCAAAATGAATCCATTTGCGGTCATTATTATATTTAAGAATAATCAGACTATTTGGCCTCTTATAGTCTCAATAGCTTTGGTTATATCAATTATATTCTGGTTGGTGAGGCTTGTAGTGAGACCAGCATAAACCTTTCTGATGGGTTCAAGCTTGTCAACGAATTCTTTAACATTCTGGTCGTTGAGGTAAGGCTGTGTGATCTCAATAAACAGGTCAAACGACTCCTTCTGCTCAATAAGCACCTTTGAAATGCCAGCCACCTGATAAGCTACTTCTGAAACGTGTGTTGTAAGATACATTCCTTCGACCCAGGCGCCGCCGACAACAAGGAGTGCAAGTCCCTGCTGGTCGTTCTCGCTAAGGTAGGCATATGTTTTGTCAAAGGCCTCGGTAAGGATCGTTACAAGTTCTTCCTTATTGTCCTGATTCTTGCGGATCCTGTCATACAGACTCTCATCATAGATCTGCGACATATTCAGCTCATTGGCTAACGACCTGATTGCATCGAGGTAATTAAGAACCTCCTGCTGCATGTTGTACAGGGTAGCATAACTCAGGTCGGCCCCGAAGACTCCCATATTTATTGCCTTTCCCGAGCTTGTCAGGTATTTCCTGGCATTGGCTACAGGATTTGCTATACCCATGATATATCCGACTTCAAGTTCTGAAAGCATCTTGATAACTTCAGCAGATGTCGGCAGAGGGTAGACATTCTTTTCAATCTCGTTTTCCAGCATCTGAACCTGCTCGACTTCCATATCCTTCTCGCTGGATTTTGCCTTTTCAGCCTTGTTTTTGCATGAATTCAGTCCGCTGAATGACAAGATAAGCATTGGGATAATGATAACAGCTATAGCTTTTTTCATTGTGATAGGTTTAAAGTTAAAATCTAGTCTGAAAGCGATCATAAAAATAGTAAATAATATTAAAATACGCCTACAGCTTAAATCTATTTTACAAAATCTATCGCTTATGCATCATTCTATCGCTTTGATAAAGTAATTTCAGCTGATCTGCGTATACTGAATCAGATACATGTTTAAATGAATAGAGTGGCAATGGCTATTTTACTTATCTTTGAGCCCCTGAAACATATTCATTTCAGATGAATTGGAATTTTGACGAAGAGGTCGCAAGGGAAAGGACTAACTGCGTGAAGTTTGACCTCAGGAAGAATGTTTTCGGATCTGCTGATGTAATTCCTATGTGGGTTGCTGACATGGATTTCAGGACTCCGGATTTCATAATAAACGCTCTCAGGGAAAGGCTCAGCCATGAGGTGATGGGTTACACTTTTCACCCCCGCGAATATTTTACAACTATAGCAGAATGGCTTCAGACAATGCATGGATGGGAGGTAAGCGAGGACTGGATATGTTTCTGCCCTGGAATAGTGCCGGCGCTTAACCTGTGTACACTTGCCTACACACGTCCCGGCGACTCAATAGTTATCCAGCCTCCTGTATACACTCCGTTCTTTGATGCCGTCGAGAATCACGGCAGGAACCTTATCCTCAACCAGCTTGTTTTCAGCGAAGGCAAATGGAGAATGGACCTTGATGCTCTGCGGAGAATTATCACACCTGATACAAGGATGATAATCATATCCAATCCCCACAACCCTGTCGGAAGGGCCTGGGATCCGGAAGAACTAAGGGAGCTGGCTTCTATATGCATTGAGAACCATACCCTTATTCTGTCGGACGAAATCCATTGCGACCTGGTACTGCCCGGTAATAAACATACTCCGGTGGCAAAGCTCTCCTCCCCGATATCTGCAATAACAGTAACATGCGTTGCTCCCAGCAAGACATTCAATGTGGCAGGTCTTTCAACATCTTCAGTTGTAATCTCCAACCCCGTTCTGCGGAAATATTTTAAGTCCAAGATAGATCATCTTCATATAGGCAACGGAAATATATTCGGAACTGTATCATCAATTGCCGCCTATTCGGAAGGCAGGGAGTGGCTTTCCGGACTGCTTGAATACATAGATGGCAATGTAAGCTGTGTAATTGATTACTGCAGGGAATTCATACCTGAAATCATACCCTCCAGGCCGGAGGCAACATACATGATATGGCTCGATTGCAGGAATCTTGGTATGACAGGTAAGGAGCTTGGTGAGTTTTTCGTCAGCAAGGCAGGTGTTGGCCTTAATGAAGGTTCATCCTTCGGACCGGGAGGAGAAGGTTTCATGAGAATGAATCTGGGGACCACCCGGCAGAATATAATGAAGGCGATGGAGCAGATACGCAAAGCAGTTGAATCAGTAAGATAAGAAATATTCAGATGAAGAACAGGATAAGAATAAAACTCACACTCGAAGATGGTACGGTTTATCAGGGATTGTCGTTCGGGGCGCCTGTTCCGGCAGCAGGTGAAGTTGTATTCAACACTGCAATGACAGGTTATCCGGAAAGCCTCACCGATCCGTCTTACAAAGGCCAGATACTTTGCCTGACATATCCGCTTGTCGGCAATTATGGCGCACCCGTCTTAAGCGAGGAAAATCACCTGTATAGTTTTTATGAATCCTCCTCAATACATATCTCAGGGCTGATAGTATCCGACTACTCAGCTGATTACAGTCACTGGAATGCAACCGAAAGCCTTGGCGACTGGCTTGGGCGTAATAACATTCCCGGGGTTTATGGCATTGACACAAGGGCTCTTACAAAAAGGATAAGGGAAAAAGGAGTGATGCTTGGGAAACTGGAACCGGAAGGTTCTGTAACAGACTTCTACGATCCCAACAGGACAAACCTTGTGGCCGGGGTGAGCACCAGGGAAATAAGGAGATATGGTTCCGGAAAATACAGGATAATGCTTGTCGACTGCGGAGTCAAGTATAATATAATAAGGAATCTTCTGAAGAGGGATACTACAATTATAAGGGTACCCTGGGATTATGATTACAGCGGTGAAGAATACGACGGGCTTTTCCTCACAAACGGTCCGGGCGATCCCAAAATGTGCTCAATAACTATTGAACACATAAGAAAATCATTTTCAGGGACCTTACCCATCTTTGGAATTTGCCTTGGCAACCAGTTGATGGCGCTCGCTTCGGGAGCCGATACATATAAACTTAAATACGGACACAGAAGTCACAACCAGCCGGTGATCAAGGCAGGCACTGATAAAGCCTACATCACTTCACAGAATCACGGGTATGCCGTCGATAATGATACCCTTCCGGCCGGCTGGGAACCCCTGTTCATTAATCTGAACGACAATACCAATGAAGGAATGCGTCACAAAACAAGACCGTTCTTCTCAACTCAGTTCCACCCTGAGGCTTCGGGCGGACCGACCGACACTGATTTCCTGTTTGACGAATTCATTGAAAACATCCGGCTTTCCAGACTCTGAAACCGAAAGCCGGAGCAACCGGAAGATGTGCCGGAATGGAATCCGGCAACTTCCGTTCATTGAGTTCTTAACATGCCTGCAATCAGTTCTCCTGAGTTTAATGAATTGAAATATTTCATCCTTTCGCCGAACAATCTCCTCACCTCATCGTTGCAGAGATTCCCGATACTGCCTTCATGAACATACTCCGACAGGGATGTAATCTCAAATTCCTTCTTCCCGATCATGGAAGATACTGATTTGTAAGCATCACGGAAAGGGACACCCTTCTTAACAAGCCGGTTGGCTTCCTCGGTACTGTAAATTGGATTATACAGGGGCTTGCCTGCTATGTTGTCGTTTACCTTAATGTTTTCAAGCATCACGACAGCCATGCCGATACATTCGTTAATCCCGGTGAATGCATCGAAAATAATCTGCTTCAGAAGCTGAAGATCCCTGTTGTATCCCGATGGCAGACCTGTGACAAGCATTGAAACCTGGCCGGGGAGCGACTGGAGGACATGGGACCGGCCCCTGATCAGTTCAAAGGCATCCGGGTTTCTCTTCTGGGGCATTATGCTCGAACCGGTTATGAATTCGTCGGGAAAATCAATAAACCGGAACTCTGCCGTCATAAAAAGACATACCTCGGCAGAGAATCTGGCAAGAGTCTGAGCCACCGAAGCAATTGCTGAAGCGACTGCAAGTTCAGCCTTGCCCCGGCTGATGCTTGCGTAGGCGGAGTTGTAAAGCAGTCCTCCAAAATCAAGAAGTTCTGTAGTAAGCTTCCTGTCGAGGGGCAGTGATGACCCGTAACCGGCTCCGGTTCCGAGCGGGTTACGGTCGATAACAGCCCTGGCCGATCCGAGAATAAGGAGATCGTCAGCAAGCGACTCCGCCCAGGAGCCAAACCAGAGTCCGAATGACGACACCATTGCCGGCTGCATGTGAGTATAGCCAGGGATCAGTTTATCCTTGTGCTGTTCGCTGAGCTCCTGAAGTTTACTGAACAATCCACCGATATTCATTGCAAGTGAATCTATTGCGTTTCGGGTCCAAAGCCTCAGATCGACAAGAACCTGGTCGTTCCTCGACCTGCCTGTATGTATCTTTTTACCTGCATCGCCGATCAGATCTGTAAGCTCTTTTTCAACCTGCGAATGAATATCCTCAACTCCCTCCCCGATTAAGAGATCTCCTTTCACGGCCTTTTCGTAGAGAGCAGAAAGTCCCCTTAGAAGTTCACCCTTTTCTGCCGGTGTAATCAGGCCTGTTTTGCAAAGCATTATTGCATGAGCCATCGATCCGGCAATATCCCATTCAGCAAGACGCAGATCCGCAGTCCTGTCGGCAGCAGAGGTAAACTCGATCACCCTTGGATCGGGAACTGCGTCTTTTTTCCAGAGTTTCATCCTTTATCAGCGTTTTTTGCTTGCTTCAACAATTGCGCGGTGGGCCATGAGCCTTATAGCATTGATCCTTATGAAACCCTTGCTGTCGGTCTGGTCGAAGCCTCCTTCGATATCCATGCTCGAGAGTTCCTTGTTGTACAGCGACGAGGGCGATTCTCTTCCTTCGATTATAACGTTGCCCTTGTAAAGGCATAGATGAACGCTTCCGTCAATCAGTTCCTGGCTTTTCTCGATTGCAGCCATCAGAAAATCCATTTCGGGACTGAACCAGAAACCGTAATAGATGAGTTCCGAAAACTTTGGAGTCAGCATATTCCTCAGTCTCATCACCTCCCTGTCCATTGCCACCCCTTCCAGGTCCATGTGGGCAAGATGGAGCACTGTTGCTGCCGGAGTCTCATATACACCTCTCGATTTTATGCCTACAAACCGGTTTTCGACCATGTCGAGCAGACCGATTCCGTTTTTACCGGCAAGCTCATTGAGGTATACATACATCTGATAAGGGTCTTCCTTTATTGTGCCGTCTTCCTTATTTATAAGCTTTACCGGGACACCGTTCCTGAAATGGATTGCAAGCCTGGTCTCCTTGTCGGGGGCATCCTGCGGCATCACCATTTTTTCAAGCATGCTTTTGCGGGCTGTATACATCGGATCCTCGAGGATACCTGCCTCATGGCTGATATGCATCAGGTTGTCATCCTCGCTGTATGGTTTGTCGATACTGGCTTTCACGGGTATGTTTTTCTCCGCGGCATATTTAAGGAGATCAGTCCTGCCCTTGAATTTCTCAAGGAATTCCCTGTCTTTCCAGGGAGCAATCACCTTTATATCCGGCTTCAGGGCATAATAGCAAAGTTCAAATCTGACCTGGTCATTTCCTTTCCCGGTTGCGCCATGAGCAACGCAGTTTGCACCCTCGCTAATAGCGGCTTCAATCTGTTTCATCGCAATCAGGGGCCTTGCCAGAGCTGTACCCAGGAGGTATCTTCCCTCATAGACAGCATTCCCCATTATTGCCTTAAAAACGTAATTTTCAACAAATTCCTTCTTCAGATCTGCAATAATGACCTTTGAAGCGCCCAGCAGAAGGGCTTTCTTCCTGCATTCCTCAAAATTATCAGCCTGCCCTACATCGGCAACAAATGCAATAACCTCATAATCCTTTTCTATCAGCCATTTCAGGATAACTGAAGTATCCAGGCCGCCGCTGTATGCAAGCACAACTTTCTCTTTCATCGTTTGTTTTTATTAGGTTCTTTAATTTAAGTATTGAATTGTTTCCGGGGAATTATTTCGGGGCTCTGGCGTCTGATATGGCCGTGGAGCCCCGGCATTACAAGCTCGAGGCAGTTGTGAAGCTGTCTCAGGCTGATGCCGTTTCTCGGGATCACCAGAATTGTATCATCGCCCGCTATTGTCCCGGCAATTTCATATCTGCGTGAATTATCAATAAAATATGCAGTCGCATTTGCATGTCCGGGTATTGTGCGGATCACAATCAGGCCTTTTGCCTCGACAATTTCCCGGACAACCGACAACATGTTCATCAGGGAACCAGGTTCACCCGACGAGGGATTTGAGCTTGTAAGTGAATACCTGTAGCCGCCTTCCCCGTCGGGTATCCTGCTGACACCCAGCTGCCGCAGGTCGCGCGATAATGTTGCCTGAGTGCAGATTATCCCATTCCCTTTTAATTTCCTCAGCAAGGCTTCCTGGGAGGTTATATTCTCCCCTGCTATTATCTTTTCGATTGCAAGGAGCCTTAAGGTCTTCTGCATATTTATACATATTTTCTGCAAATATATACATATTTTTAATCCGGAGGCCATAATTGAAAATTTGTTATATTTTTGTTGCCTAAAATGCGCCAATGAGAGATGATATAAAGAAGGTGGTCATCCTTGGATCAGGAGCGCTCAAGATTGGAGAAGCGGGAGAGTTTGACTATTCCGGTTCCCAGGCCCTCAAAGCCTTGAAGGAAGAGGGTATCGAGACAATCCTGATAAATCCCAATATCGCAACAGTCCAGACTTCAGAAGAGCTTGCCTCGAAAATCTATTTTCTGCCGGTGACTCCTTATTTTGTCGAGAAGATTATTGCAATGGAGGCTCCCGACGGGATATTGCTTTCGTTCGGAGGTCAGACCGCACTGAACTGCGGGACTGAGCTGTACAGGAGAGGAGTGTTCGAAAAGTACAAAGTGAAAGTGCTGGGAACTCCGGTTGCTGCGATAATAGACACGGAGGACAGGGAGCTATTCGTAAGGAAGCTCGACGAGATCGGGATCCTTACACCGAAAAGCATAGCCACGGGGAGCATTGATGAGGCTGTTGAAGCAGCAGGGAAGCTGGGATTCCCGGTAATAATAAGGGCTGCCTTCACCCTTGGAGGTCAGGGAAGCGGTTTTGCATCCAATAATGATGAATTGAAGGCCCTGGCATCAAAGGCCTTTTCATATTCCGGACAGATACTGATCGAAGAATCGCTGAAAGGCTGGAAGGAAGTTGAATATGAAGTTGTAAGGGACAGGTTTGACAATTGCATCACAGTGTGCAACATGGAAAACTTCGATCCTCTTGGTATCCATACAGGCGAAAGCATAGTTGTTGCTCCATCGCAGACACTCACAAACAGTGAGTTTCACAAACTCCGGGAACTGTCAATAAGAATTATACGTCACATCGGAATAGTTGGTGAATGCAATGTTCAGTATGCACTTTCGCCCGAATCGGAGGATTACCGTGTTATTGAAGTCAATGCCCGTCTCTCACGCTCCAGCGCCCTCGCTTCAAAGGCTACAGGCTATCCGCTGGCTTTCATTGCAGCAAAGCTCGGACTGGGTTACGGACTGCATGAGTTAAAGAACAACGTTACCGGAACAACAAGCGCGTGTTTCGAACCCGCTCTCGATTATATAGTCTGCAAAGTGCCGCGGTGGGACCTCAACAAGTTCAAGGGTGTATCGCATCTCATCGGCAGCAGTATGAAAAGCGTTGGCGAAGTAATGGCTATCGGGAGGTCGTTCGAGGAGGTGATTCAGAAAGCCCTGAGGATGATAGGTCAGGGGATGCATGGTTTCACCGGTAACCTCAAGCTGGGTTTCGCCGATCTTGAAAAAGAACTGGCCGAGCCGACTGACATGAGGATTTTTGTAATAGCCGAAGCTCTTGAGAAAGGAATCTCAGTAGAAAGGATACATGAACTTACAAAAATCGACCTCTGGTTCCTGTTCAAACTGAAAAATATAATCTCGATAAAAGAAGAACTCTGCGGTTACGATTCCCTCGAATCGCTGCCGTCAGAACTGTTGATTCAATCCAAGGTTTTCGGTTTCAGCGACTTCCAGATAGCCAGGCATGTCCTTAAGTCAGGCTCGTCGGCGATCAACCGCGATCTCCTAAGGGTTCGCGGGTACCGTAAAGGGCTTGGCATATTACCTTATGTAAAACAGATCGACACACTGGCAGCCGAATACCCGGCAGTTACAAATTACCTGTATCTTACATATGCAGGCTGTGAGCACGATATACAATTTGACAGGGACGGAAAATCAATAATAGTTCTGGGTTCCGGCGCCTACCGGATAGGTTCGAGCGTGGAGTTCGACTGGTGTTCTGTAAATGCTGCCGATACGATCAGAAAAGAGGGATTGCGATCGGTTATGATAAACTACAATCCTGAAACTGTCAGCACCGACTATGATACGTGCGACAGGCTTTACTTTGATGAACTTACATTTGAAAGGGTTCTCGACATCGTTGACCTTGAAGCGCCAAATGGGGTTATAGTTTCGATGGGCGGACAGATACCCAACAACCTGGCGATGCGCCTTCATGAACTTGATATTCCGGTTTTGGGAACCTCTCCCCTTTCTATCGACAGGGCTGAAAACCGTCATCTTTTTTCATCTATGTGCGATACGCTTTCAGTCGATCAGCCCCGCTGGCAGGAGCTTTCGTCAACCGGCGACATCTTTGAGTTCATCGACAGGATCGGCTTCCCTGTCCTTATCAGGCCTTCATACGTTCTTTCGGGAGCTGCAATGAATGTGGTCTCAAATAAAAATGAACTTGTCCATTATCTCGATCTGGCCACGCGGGTATCAAAGCAATATCCGGTTGTGGTTTCGGAGTTTATAGAAAATGCAAAGGAGATTGAGATCGATGCGGTTGCCCGCGAAGGTGAGATAATGGCTTATGCAATCAGCGAGCATGTGGAGTTTGCGGGAGTCCATTCCGGTGATGCAACAATGGTCTTTCCTGCCCAGAAAATCTATTTTGAGACTGTCAGAAGGATAAAACGAATCTCAAGGCAGATATCGAAGGAGCTTAACATTACGGGACCTTTCAATATTCAGTTTCTTGCCAGGGACAACGACATAAAAGTTATAGAGTGCAACCTGAGGGCAAGCCGAAGTATGCCTTTCGTTTCAAAAGTACTCAGGACGAATCTTATCGAACTTGCCACAAAGGTTATGCTTGGCATCCCTGTTGAGAAGCCTCACAAGTCGGTGTTTGAACTTGATTATGTTGGCGTCAAGGCGCCACAGTTCAGTTTTTCGCGGCTTGCCAAGGCCGATCCGGTCCTGGGAGTCGACATGGCTTCAACGGGAGAAGTGGGCTGCATAGGCGAAGGCTTTTATGAGGCAATCCTTAAAGCCATGTTTTCCGTGGGCTACAGGGTTCCCAAAAAGAGTATCCTGCTTTCAACCGGACCGGCAAGGTCGAAAGTTGAACTGCTGAACAGTGCAAGGGCGCTCCGTGAAAAAGGACATAAGCTGTATGCAACCAGGGGAACCTGTGAGTTCCTTGTCAATGCCGGGATTGAGGCAGAGGTGGCATACTGGCCTGATGAAAACAAATCGCCCAACACAATCGAGCTTATAAGAAGCAGGGAAGTCGACCTGGTTGTAAATATCCCAAAGGATCTGTCTGCCACCGAACTTAACAATGACTATTCAATACGACGTAACGCCGTCGATTTCAATGTGCCGCTTCTCACAAATGCAAGACTTGCCAGCGCGTTTATACTTGCATTCTGCAGGATGAGTGAGGATGACCTGAAGATTAAAAGCTGGGATGAATACAAATAAAAACACCCGGAGCAGAAATGGAATGGTTTTTCCTGATAATCCTGATCCCGTACCTTTACAATATTTTAAGGATATGGAATGCCCTCTCCGGCATTAAGGCTTTCAGAAGCGGAAAAGACCCCAGCCTGTTTATTTCGGTTATAATTGCCTGCCATAACGAAGAAAAGGATCTGCAATGTCTGCTTGCCGATATCTCGCTTCAGGAATATAACCAGGATCTTTACGAAGTCATTGTTGCTGATGACAACTCAACCGACTCAACCGCTGAAACTGCACGATCGTTTAAGGGGATAAAAAACCTGAAGGTGATCAGCAACAGCGGGAAGGGGAAGAAGCAGGCTGTAAGGACCGGCGTCGAAGCAATGGCAGGATCATTTGCAGTGACAACGGATGCAGACTGCAGGGTTGGAAGGAAGTGGCTGAAGACAATTGCCTCCTTCGCTGAGGAGAAGAATCCGGCTATGATCGTCAATCCTGTGGTTATAAATGCAGGCAAGGGTTTCTTCAACAGGTTTCAGGAGCTCGAGTTCCTGAGTCTCCAGGGGATAACTGCCGGAACGGTTGCTATGGGAAATCCCGTTATGTGCAACGGGGCAAACCTGGGAATAGTAAAGGAGGCATGGCTGAGAAATGCCGGTCATCTTCATGACGAACTTGTATCGGGGGAAGATGTTTTTTTGCTTCACAGCCTTAAATCCGAAGACAAACTTGAAATCATGTGGCTCGAATCGGGAGATGCTGAAGCAGCTACCCGGGGCTCCGCCAATCTGATATCCTTCCTCCGTCAGCGTGGGAGGTGGATATCAAAGGCAGGTTACTATAGTGATCGCTATACAAGGCAGCTTGGAATTGTAACATTTGTTACAATTTCAGCTCAGACCCTCCTGTTCCTGTGCGGGTTTTTCGATCCCGGATTTTTTAAGATCTTTGCTGCCTTCACTCTTCTCAAGTCGATTCCTGATTATCTTATTCTTCACAATACAACGGGGAGGTATGGCAAAATGGAACTTCTGAGATGGTTCATTCCGTCCCAGCTTGTTTATCCCGTTTATGTACTTTCAGTATTGCCTTTTTCGTTCCGAGGCAGGTCGGTCTGGCAGGGTTAATTTCCCATTTCCGACAGGAACTTGATCCTCATCAGTCTGATCTCCTCCTCCTCGAACTCGCTGCCAAGTTCAACGATTGCTTCTTCAAGCGAGTCGGACTGGGCTTCTTCCCTGAAATATGAGTAAATATCGTGCTGGCGTTCCTCGTCTATTACCATATTAATATAATAGTCGAGGTTTATCCTTGTTCCGTAGTTTACAATTGCTTCAATCTCCGAGATCAGTTCATTCATTTCCAGTCCCTTCGCTTCAGCTATATCCTCCAGGGGACGTTTCATGTCGATACTCTGGATTATATAAACCTTGATTCCGGATTTATTTACAACCGATTTGACAACCATATCGAGCGGCCGGATGATCTCTTTCTCTTCTACGTATTTCTTTATCAGTTCAACGAATTCGCTGCCGTATCTCTGGGCCTTTCCTGCTCCGACTCCCGAAATATTCTGAAGCTCATCGAGGTTAACGGGGTACTGAATAGCCATATCCTCGAGTGAGGGATCCTGGAAGATGACGAAGGGAGGAACGTTTTTCAGCTTTGATATCTTTTTGCGGAGATCCTTGAGAATGCTGAAAAGTTCTTCATCAACTGCTGCAGTCTTTGCTCCGAATGCATTTTCCTCATCACTTGTATCGGCGTAGTCGTGGTCTTCGGCGAGCATGAATGATGTTGGTTTTTCAAGGAAGCTCATCCCCTTATCGGTGATTTTAAGCAGTCCGTAGTTCTCGATATCCTTTGTAAGGAGTCGTGCAATCAGGGCTTGTCTGACAACCATATTCCAGTACTTCTCGTCCTTTTCCTCACCGATCCCGAACATCTCGAGCTTATGATGCTTATACGACTTTATTGCGGAGTTTACTTTTCCGGCCAGGATATTTGAGATATGATCTGCCTTGAATTTTTCCTTGACTGCCAGTACTGTTTCGAGAACGTTTACGACAGCTTCGCTTCCCTCGAACTGGGCTTTCGGGTGGAGGCAGTTATCGCAGGCTTCACAGTTCTCTTCAGGGTATTCCTCCCCGAAATAATGAAGAAGCAGTTTACGTCTGCAAACAGATGATTCGGCATATGATACAGTTTCGAGCAGAAGTTGCTTGCCGATTTCCTGTTCGGCGATAGGTTTTCCCTGCATGAATTTCTCGAGTTTGAGAATATCGCTATAGCTGTAGTAGGCTATGCAGTTACCCTCTCCCCCGTCGCGGCCTGCCCGTCCGGTTTCCTGGTAGTATCCCTCGAGGCTCTTTGGAATGTCATAATGAATTACAAAACGGACGTCGGGCTTATCGATCCCCATCCCGAATGCTATTGTTGCAACAATTATATCAGCCTCCTCCATCAGGAATTTATCCTGGTTGGCAGTTCGTGTTGCTGAATCCATCCCGGCGTGATATGGAAGCGCTTTTATTCCGTTAACTTTTAGATTTTCAGCAAGCTCCTCCACTTTTTTTCTGCTGAGGCAGTAAATGATTCCCGATTTCCCGGGGTTGTTCTTTATGTATTTAATTATCTCCTTGGTTACGTCCTGTTTTGATTTCACCTCGTAATACAGATTTGGCCTGTTGAAGGATGACTTGAACTCATCTGCATCAAGGATCCCAAGGTTTTTCTGGATATCATGCTGCACCTTTGGAGTGGCCGTGGCTGTAAGGGCAATTATGGGCGACCTGCCTATAGTATCGATTATCGGTCTTATCCTTCTGTATTCCGGGCGGAAATCGTGGCCCCATTCCGAGATGCAATGAGCTTCATCAACCGCATAGAAAGATATTTCGATCTTCTTCAGGAAATCGATATTCTCCTCTTTTGTAAGGGATTCAGGAGCAACGTAAAGCAATTTTGTTTTCCCCGAGAGCACATCATTCTTCACCCTTGCACTTTCGGTTTTTGTAAGTGATGAATTGAGGAAATGGGCTACTTCGTCATCGGTGCTGAAGTTGCGCATTGCATCAACCTGGTTCTTCATCAGCGCTATAAGCGGTGAGATAACTATTGCCGTACCCGGTTTCATAACAGCCGGCAGCTGGTAGCACAGTGATTTTCCGCCCCCCGTGGGCATGAGTACAAAAGTGTCGCGGCCGTTAAGTATGCTGTTGATTATATGTTCCTGATTACCCTTGAAAGTATCAAATCCAAAGTACCTCTTCAAATAATCATGTATTGTTGCTCCCTTCGTCATCTTATTCTCCTCTGATGATTATTTATCCTTCAATAAAGTTCTCCACTCACTAGTTTATATAAAGTTAAATATTTTATTATTCAAACAGAATATTTCGGGTAGAATTAACAAAAAAGTATTGAATCAAATTTAAGCTCCCGGTTTTCACCGATTATAATTGGTATTGTTTTGCAAAATAAGATTTATCATCTTTACAGCCTGTAATTTCATACCAATTGCAGGAAGACATATGGCTGAGGAGAAGAAGAAAAGGAAGAATAATGAGGGAGAGATGTCATTTCTTGAGCATCTTGAGGAACTCAGGTGGCATTTGATAAGATCTGTCATTGCAATATTTTCCCTGATGATAATCGCCTTCATGTTCAAGAATGTGATTTTTGACAGCATAATACTAGCTCCCAGAAGTCCTGATTTCTTTACAAACCGCCTTCTCTGCAGGCTGGGTGAGGCAGTTAATATAAAAGCTTTATGTATCAACACGGATCCGGCCAAGCTGATAAGCATCAAAATGGCCGGGCAGATAACAACCCATATCACTGTTGCACTTGTAGCAGGACTAATCCTGGCGTTCCCGTATATTCTTTTTGAATTCTGGAAATTCTTCAAACCGGCCCTTCACAACAACGAGCAACAGGTAGCCAAAGGCGGTGTTCTTGTAACTTCATTGCTTTTCTTTACGGGTGTTCTTTTCGGATTCTATGCGCTTGCTCCCCTGTCAATCCATTTCCTGACAACCTATGAGGTCAGCCCCGAAGTTGTAAACCAGATAAACATCCGGTCATACATTGGAACAATAACCTCTATCTGTCTGGCCTCGGGCCTGATTTTTGAGCTTCCCGTAATAACATTTTTCCTCACAAAAGTGGGTATCATTACACCGGCGTTTCTGACCAAATACAGAAAGCATGCGGTACTGATCATTGTAATTGTTGCTGCAATTATAACCCCTCCCGATGTGTTCTCACAGATCCTTGTATGTATACCTCTGCTGATCCTTTATGAAGTGGGGATTGTAATCTCAAAGCGTGTAGTGAAGCAGAAGGAGATGAAGCACAAGGAGTTCATGAAAGAAGAAGCTTCCTGAAAATCCTGTAATACTATCAAGGGATGAAGCTATACACCGAAAATCTTGTAAAAAAGTACCGAAACCGGACTGTTGTTGACCACGTCTCGATTGAGGTGGAACAGGGCGAGATCGTCGGACTGCTTGGCCCCAACGGTGCCGGAAAAACTACATCCTTTTATATGATTGTAGGTCTCATAAGGCCCAGGGAAGGAAGAATTTATCTTGAGGGAGAAGATATTACAGCCCTTCCCGTATACAGAAGGGCTCGCAAGGGCATAGGTTATCTTGCCCAGGAACCCTCCGTTTTCCGTAACCTTTCGGTAGAAGACAATATAAAGGCAGTACTTGAAATGTCGGGCCTTTCGAAAGCCGATCAGGCTGACCGGCTTGAAACCCTTCTCAATGAATTCGGGCTTCAGAGGATACGAAAGAGTAAGGGTATCCAGCTTTCAGGAGGGGAAAGGAGGCGTACCGAGATAGCCAGGGCGCTGGCGCTCAAACCAAAATTCATTCTGCTCGACGAACCTTTTGCCGGCGTCGATCCGATAGCTGTCGAAGACATTCAGGACATCGTCTCAAAACTGAAGGATAAGAATATCGGAATAGTAATTACAGACCACAATGTCCATGAGACGCTTGCAATAACCGACCGCGCCTACCTGCTTTTCGAAGGCCGTATCCTGATGTCGGGAACCTCCTCCCAGCTCGCCGAGGATGAGCATGTGAGAAAAGTTTATCTCGGCAAAAACTTCGAACTCCGCAAGTAACACTCATCGTTTGTAATAACAATTATTTTATCTACTTTTGCGGGGATTTTTCCGCGGATGTGTCGTAATTGGTAGCCGAGCAAGACTTAGGATCTTGTGCCGACAGGCGTGGGGGTTCGAGTCCCTTCATCCGCACCAGAATACACCGCACGAAACGGTTGTCATACTTACGTTCCGGCGGTTTTTTTAAAATACTCAATAAACAACTAAAAATGAATATCACCAGGGAGAACACTGACGATCTGAATGCAATCCTGAAAGTCCAGGTTGAGAAGACCGATTATGAGGGTAATGTTGAAAAGGTACTGAGAGACTACCGCAAGAAAGCTAATATTAAGGGATTCCGTCCGGGCATGGTTCCATTCGGACTGATAAAGAAAATGTATGGAAGGGCTGTTCAGATTGATGAGATCAACAAGGTTGTAACTGAAAACATCCAGAAGTTTCTGACTGATGAAAAGATAGAAATACTCGGCGACCCGCTTCCCCGTCCCGATGAAAACGAGGATATTGATTTCGACACCCGGGAATCATTCACATTTTCATTCGACCTTGGACTGGCCCCTGTATTCGAAACTTTACTCAGCAAGAAGAACAAGGTAACATATTATGAGATTGCCGCCGATGATAAAATGAAGAACGACTATCTCGATAACTATTCCCGTCGTTACGGCAGCTTTGAAAAAGCTGATACATCTGAAGAAAAGGACATACTCAAGGGAAAGATTGAAGCGCTTGATGAAAACGGCAATCCCCTGCCCGACGGTCTTTTTGCCGACGACACAACCCTCTCGGTCGAACTTGTAAAGGACGAAGAGATCCGGAATCAGTTCATAGGGAAGAAAGAAACCGATGCAGTTACATTTGATCTCAGAAAAGCATTGCCTAATGACAATGAGATAGCCGGTCTTCTGAAAAGGAAAAAGGAAGAAATAGAAAAAATTGACGGCAACTTCAGGTTCACAATAAATGAAATAAGCCGTTTCCGGAAAGCTGAACTGAATCAGGAGCTTTTTGACAGGATTTACGGAGAGGGAGTTATAAAGACAGAAGAAGAATTCCGCAGCCGCGTTGATGAAGAGATTGCCGCCACACTTCGCAACGAAAGCGAATATAAACTTTCACTTGATCTGAAAAAACTTGCAATAGAGAAATCTCAATTCGAACTTCCTCAGGAGTTTCTGAAAAGATGGCTCCTTAAAGTCAATGAGAACAATACAGAGGAACAGATAGAAAAGGAATTCGACAATTTTGCCCGGGACCTCAAGTGGCAGCTCATCCGCAACAAGATTGCCAGGGAAAGTGAAATCAAAATCACTGAGGAGGAACTCAAAAAGGAAGCCGAGAATATTACAAGGCAGCAATTCAGGCAGTACGGGCTGTTCTATGCAACAGATGAACAGGTTTCAAATTATGCTGTCGAAACACTGAAGAGAGAGGAAGATGCGAAGCGAATTGCCGACAAGATACTTGAAGAAAAAGTCATCCTGGCTCTGAAAGAGATTGTTAAACTCGAGACCAAAACAGTTACAACTGAAGATTTCAATAAGCTTTTTGAATCGTAATCAATGCCTTACACCTGACTACAATTTTTTTCGTACCTTTGGGTTTTATCAAAAAGACTATTACTATGAAGAACATTGACGATTTTGGAAAATTTGCAAGAAGCAGACATGGAATAAGCAGTCTGACCCTGCACAAATATGCTTCAGTTACTTCAAACAGCTATATATCGCCAACTATCATTGAGGAGCGTCAGCTTAACGTGGCCTCCATGGACGTTTTTTCGCGTCTGATGATGGACAGGATAATCTTTCTGGGCCTGCCGATTGATGATTACGTGGCAAATATAATTCAGGCTCAGCTGCTCTATCTCGATTCTTCTGACCCTGGCAAGGACATTCAGATTTATTTCAACACACCGGGAGGATCTGTAAGCGCCGGACTTGGCATTTACGATACAATGCAGTACATCACAGCCGATGTTGCTACGATCTGCACCGGCATGGCCGCATCAATGGGAGCCGTGCTGCTTACGGCAGGAACTAAGGGAAAGAGGTCAGCCCTCAAACACTCCAGGATAATGATCCACCAGCCGATGGGTGGATTTGAAGGACAGGCTTCCGATATAGAGATCCAGGCAAGAGAGATTATAAAACTGAAGATGGAACTGTATGAGATTATAGCACTTCACACCGGCAAGCCGCTCCAGCAGGTTGAAAAAGACTCTGACAGGGATCACTGGATGACTTCAACCGAGGCAAAGGAATATGGGATGATTGATGAAATACTTCAGAAAAGCGAACGTCAGAGATAATGGATAAGTGCTCATTCTGCGGCAGGACAAAGAAGGAGGTCAGCATGCTTGTAGCCGGTCTCGAAGGTCATATCTGTGACCATTGCATCGAGCAGGCATACGGCATTATGAACGAGGAGCTTGGAACAAAAAAGAGCTTCAGTTTCGATACTGTCAATCTTCTCAAGCCTGCTGAAATAAAACACTTTCTCGACCAGTACGTGATCGGCCAGGACATGGCAAAGAAGATCATTTCAGTGGCTGTTTACAACCATTACAAGAGGCTGATGCAAAAGCCCGACGCTGAAGATATTGAAATTGAGAAATCAAATATAATTCTTGTCGGCGAAACCGGAACCGGAAAGACACTCCTCGCACGGACTGTTGCTAAGATGCTTCATGTCCCTTTCACAATTGTCGATGCAACCGTACTGACTGAAGCAGGTTATGTCGGTGAGGACATTGAGAGCCTTCTTACCCGTCTGCTTCAGAATGCCGACTATGATGTTAAGGCAGCTGAAAAAGGAATTGTATTCATTGATGAGATTGACAAGATAGCAAGGAAAGGAGATAATCCGTCGATAACAAGGGATGTATCGGGCGAAGGAGTTCAGCAGGGATTGCTTAAACTGCTCGAGGGATCAATTGTAAACGTTCCGCCGCAGGGAGGAAGGAAGCATCCCGAGCAGAAGATGATACCCGTCGACACAAAGAATATTCTCTTCATATGCGGCGGCGCGTTTGAAGGCATTCAGAGAAAAATCGCACAAAGGCTGAATACCCAGGTGGTTGGTTACGGCGCCGCCAAGCAAAGGGAAAGAATAGACAAAGACAATCTTTTGCAATATATAGCGCCGCAGGATCTGAGGGCTTACGGACTGATTCCGGAGATCATCGGAAGACTTCCCGTGCTTACTCATCTTAATCCACTCGACAGGGAAGCTTTGCGGGCTATCCTCACTGAACCGAAAAATGCACTTGTAAAACAGTATATCAAACTGTTCAAAATGGATGGTATCGATCTCAGCTTCGGCGAGGGAGTACTTGATTTCATAGTCGACAAGGCCATCGAGTTCAAGCTTGGAGCCCGTGGATTAAGATCCATCTGCGAAGCTATAATGCTTGATGAAATGTTCGAGGCTCCGTCGGCCGGGACAAAAGAGCTTGTAATTACAACCGACTACGCGGGCCGCAAGCTTGAAAGGATCGACATGAAGGTGCTCAAGGCTTCATAGAGCCCGGAGTCTTTTTTTCCTCTCATATATTACATAGGAATATGGTATCTCATTTTCATCCTGAGATATGCATTCCTGCCTTTCAATCTCTTTCCACTTCCTCATGTCGATACGGGGAAACCAGACATCAGCCTCAGCCTTCCTGTGAACATGGGTTATATAAAGCCTGTCGGCAACCGGCATAAACTGGCGGTAAACGCTTCCTCCTCCTATTACAAAAATCTCCTGGCTGCTGTCGCATTTGGAAATTGCATCTTCAATTGAATATGCAGTCATTGAACAATCGATACATTCGCCCGGAATGTCTGTTATAACAATGTTATAACGTCCCGGAAGGGGTCTCTTTGGCAGTGATTCCCAGGTTCTTTTGCCCATAATCACGCACTTGCCCATTGTAAGCTGTTTGAACCTTTTCATGTCGTCGGGCAGATGCCACAGGAGTCCGTTCCCCTTCCCTATTCCCCAGTCGTCGGAGACTGCAACAATTATTGAGATCATAATCTTTGTTTAAACAGAAATTTCACCCTTTATATTGGGATGAGCATTATAGCCTGACAGTTCAAAATCCTCGTACCTGAATTTATCGATGGCTGTCACGGCCGGGTTCAGGGTCATTTTTGGAAGACTGTAAGGTTCCCTTGTAAGCTGGAGTTTCACCTGGTCGAGATGGTTAAGATAAATATGTGCATCGCCGAGAGTGTGTATAAATTCACCCGGTTTCAGCGATGTTACCTGTGCGACCATAAGTGTAAGAAGCGCGTATGAAGCTATGTTGAA
>CAZKTX010000029.1:0-26454 GCA_964555805.1 uncultured Rikenellaceae bacterium | reverse complement strand
TGGCTCGAAACAGTCAGGGGGGTAGGGTACAGGGTGAGCACAGAATAAATGATGTCATTTTAATTCTTATGATCCGGCTAAAGACAAAGCTTGCACTTTTCAACCTTCTTTCAAAGCTGGTCTTTACAGCCCTGTTCCTTATCTTCCTTCCGTGGATAATAGAAAGAATCAACCTCAGACAGGTCGATAATGACCTGATCCAGAAAAGAGAAAAAACAATAGATCTGATTTCCGCCGTTGGTATAGAGCCATTCATAAACTCAGATACAACAGGCACTTTCGGAAGCTTCAATATTCTGAAGGAGGAATATATAAGTCTCGAAAAAACTGACGACAGCGAGGAATTAAACGAGATAAGAGTGAGCGACAGGATCATCGAGGACGAGGTGATCACCTACAGGGTCCTCAATTACACTTTTCAGGCCGATGGCGAAATATATCTTCTCGAGATTGGCAAAAGTCTCGAAACAATTACCCAGGGAAGAAAAAGCATTTACAGGATCATCCTTGGTTTCCTGGCTTTTATAATTCTGATTACACTCGCGACCGACCTTCAGTATACAAGATTGATCCTGAAACCTCTTGAGAAGATCACAAATAAGCTGAGGGAGATTTCAAGTCCTTCAAAGTTCGACATGACTCCGGTGAAGACTAATACATCCGACTTCGCAGCTCTCGACAAGGCGCTGATCGACCTGATGGTCAAGATCGAGGATTCATTCCGAAAGGAAAAGGATATAACAGTCAATATATCCCATGAGCTTATGACTCCAATCTCGGTTATGAGAAGCAAGCTTGAAAATATTCTTATTCAGAAGGAAACAGGAGAGGAAACTGCAATAAAGATCGAAGAGTCGCTCAAGACCCTTCAACGGCTGCAGCGTCTGGTCAATTCCCTGCTCATGATTGCCCGGATCGAGAGCCGCCAGTATCTTCTTGAAGAGACAGTTGATGTGGCCGGCCTGCTTGCTGAAATAGCGGATGAGCTGAGGCCGGTTGCTGAGGATAAGAAGGTGGAGCTGAAAGAAGAACTTAGTGATAAAGGCAGTTTCGCAAAGGCAAACAGGCCTCTTTTGTTTTCAATGTTCTACAATGTAATTAACAATGCTGTCAGGAATACGGGTCAGGGCGGCAGGATAACAATCGGCGAAGCTCTTGTATCAGGTGTTTTAACCGTTAAGATATCCGATACCGGAAGGGGTATGACAAAGGAACAGCTCGACAAACTCTTCTCACGCTTCAGCTCACGCAGGGAAAATGATGAAAACGGCACGGGAATCGGGCTGGCAATAACAAAATCAATTGCGGACCTTCACGGGATTGTTATTTCAGTTTCCTCTACCCCGGAAAAAGGAACTGATTTTTCATTCATATTTCCTGAAAATTCATGAAATGTTCATCTTGACGGGATACTTTTGTCAGGTCAAACAGTTAATCTAAAGCAGGAAATTATGAAGAGAATATTCTTAACATTCTTAACGGCAGCCTTCATTCTTGTCTTCGCGGGTTGCGACAAGACAAATGAAGGCAACGGACGCCTTGTTGTCAACATTACAGATGCTCCTTTTCCCGTCGATCTGATTGAATCGGCTGAAGTTACGATCACAAAGGTTGAGATCAGGGAAGCCGGTGATTGCAATTGCGACGAAAGTCCCTTCCACGTGTTATGGGAGGGTTCAGAAACATTTAATCTTCTGGACCTCAGGAACGGAGTTGTTGCTGAATTGCTCAACCTCCAGATCGAAGCAGGGGAATATGACCTTCTGAGGCTTTACGTGGATGAAGCCAGCCTGAAGGTGAAGGATGGGGAGACTTACACTGTTAAGGTGCCAAGTGGCAGTCAGACCGGAATAAAGATCTTTATCAATCCGGGGCTTGTAATTGAGGGCGGACTTACAACAGAGTTAATTCTTGATTTTGATCTCTCAAATTCATTCGTGATGCAGGGTAATATGAACAGCCCTGCCGGTATCAAGGGCTTCCATTTCAAGCCTGTTATAAGGGCTGTGAATAACTCTGTTGCCGGAAGGCTTGAAGGCAAGGTAACCGACAAGAGCGGTGTGAAAGTCAAGGAGGCTTCAATAATCGTTAAACAGGATACTGTCGTTGCAACAGCAGTTGCCGACACAATGGGATACTATGCAATACTTGGTCTGCCATCGGGAGTCTACTCGGTTATTGCCGCAAAGGAAAACTACGACACCCTTAAGGTTGAGGATGTGATCATAACAAGCGGAAACAGGAAAGTTCTTGATCTGGTCCTGAATAAAAAGGAATAGAAAAACCAGTTCATTCTGAAGATCCGCCGGACAGGCGGATCTTTTTTTTTGTACGGATCAAAACCGGGTTGCAATAGTGATCCCTTTTGCATAATTTTCATCTCTGAACGAATACTGTGAATATTATGAAGAACAACCGCAGAACCTTTCTTAAACTTGCAGGTATGGCAGGCTTCTCCGTTGCAGGCCTAAAGCTTTTCGGTAATAACGGCTTTTCTCAGAACCTTTACACCGGATCTGGTCGTAAAGTTCCCGTTCAGGCAGGCAGCACCAGTATAATTGGTTCCTACGGACCATGGGCTGCAGGGTTGCTTGACAAAAAGCTGCCCCTTTATTCCTTCCGCCGCGATATGTGGAAGAGTCTGGCGAAGTGGAAGAAGGAGGCGAAAAAAAGATATTACGACCGTCTCTCCATGCCGTCTTTCGGAGGTCTGCCTCAGGTTACACTTTCAAGGGAATATGATTACGACGGCTTGCATATTGAGGAAATCAGCTGGCCATTGCCCAATGGCGGCTTGTCGGAAGCAATAGTGCTGAAACCCTTGAATGCCTCAGGCAAGCTGCCGGGAGTACTTGCATTTCATGATCATTCGGGGAACAAGTATTTCGGAACAGCCAAGATAGTACGGACTTCCGATGATGAGCATCCAATGATGAAGGAGCATAAGCAGAATCTTTATGAAGGCAGGGCATGGGCAAACGACCTGGCAAAGAGGGGATATGTTGTTCTTGCAAGCGATGCATTCCCCTTTGCAAGCAGGAGAGTGATGCTGAAGGATATCCCGGAACGGCAGCGTCAGGGACTTATGGATCCTGAGCCGGGCGATCAGGAGGGGATCGAAGCTTATAACCGCTGGGCCGGACAGCACGAGCATACTATGGCAAAATCGCTTTTCAGCGCCGGAATAACCTGGCCGGCAGTATTCCTGGCCGAGGATATTAAAGCCCTTGACGTACTGTGCGCGAGGGACGATGTTGACAGTGAACGGATTGGATGCTGCGGGCTTTCGGGCGGAGGAATGAGAAGCGTATTTATCGGCGGCGCTGACGAACGGGTTAAATGTGCAATCCCAGTTGGATTTATGACCACCTGGCGCGATCTTGTTCTGGAAAAAGCCACAAGTCATACATGGATGACATACGTACCGCTTCTGCCGAATGAACTCGACTTCCCTGAAATCCTCGGATTGCGCACCCCGCTGTCGGCCCTTGTCCTTAACAACAGCGAGGACCCTCTCTTCACAAACAGTGAGATGAAGAGGGCTGATGATATTCTTAAAAAACTCTATGAAAAAGCCGGGGCGGCAGGGAATTACAAATGCTCATTCCATCCCGGCCCTCATAAATTTGATGCAACGATGCAGGCTGAAGCGTTTGAATGGTTCGACAGGTGGCTGAAGTGAACATGATGCCGGGTAAAATTGTTATACTGGCCTCACAATTAAATAACTTTGTTATAGCAAAAATAAGCAATACATCTTAATACCGGGGAAATGAAAAAGAGCATGATTTACCCTTGTGTTTGGTTTGATGGAAAGGCAAAGGAGGCAGCGGAGTTTTACTGCTCCGTATTTGAAGATGCTTCAATTACAGGTGAAAATCAAACTGTGGTTGTTTTCGAAGCTATGGGGCAAACATTTATGTGCCTTAACGGAGGACCTGAGTATTCAATTAATCCATCGATCTCTTTTTATGTGATTTGTAACACTGAAAATGAGATTGACCGGTTTCATAAAGCGTTTATGGATGGCGGTTTTGAGCTGATGCCTCTGGGCAAATATGACTGGAGTAAAAAGTACGTTTGGCTGCAGGATAAGTTTGGAGTAAACTGGCAGCTTTCGTACGGAGGCAATGAGCTTATCGATCAGAAGATCTCAATCATGCTTATGTTTACCGGGGAGAAAGCCGGCAGGGCAGAGCAGGCAATCAATTTCTACACTTCTGTATTCGGCGAAGGTTCGGGTATTGAAGGGATCGCCAGGTATACAAAAGATGACAATGATACAGAGGGAACAATAAAGCATGCAGAATTCACTCTGGGCCATCAGGCCTTTATGGCAATTGACAGTTCGTATATGCATAAGTTCGGATTTAACGAAGCTGTTTCAATAGTTGTTGAATGTGAAACCCAGGAAGAGATCGATTATTTCTGGGATAAGCTGACTGAAGGAGGAGAAGAAGTTCAATGCGGCTGGCTGAAAGACAGGTTTGGCGTTTCGTGGCAGATAGTGCCGGCAATTCT
The DNA here is from genome assembly GCA_964555805.1 of uncultured Rikenellaceae bacterium. Classification (GTDB taxonomy): domain Bacteria; phylum Bacteroidota; class Bacteroidia; order Bacteroidales; family VadinHA17; genus LD21. The sequence goes on along the minus strand of CAZKTX010000029.1, from coordinate 21,933 downwards.
TGGGGAACTCATGAGCGATCCTGCGAGGGCAGAAAGGGTTACGGGAGCTTTTCTGAAGATGAAGAAGTTTGATATAGAGGCACTATTGAAGGCATGATCGCGGCCTCCCTGTTTTTCGGATTGGTACTTTTGCAGGTGACTTTCACCCTGTTTTAATATTTCCGAATATTTGTTATTTTTGCAGTCCGAATATATGGTCGGTTAATCCCGCATTCGCGGGACTAGGTAGTCCCGACTACTCGGGACAAAACCGTTTACGGCGGTTCGAACCGGCAGAACGAGGTGAAGTAACCCGGGAAGAGTGGGAAGCAGGATGAGCAATCGTCCACTTGTAAAATGTTTGATTGATTTTAACGTTCTTTAGATAATTTTTAATATGGTCGGTTAACCGAGTGGCTAGGTAGCGGTCTGCAAAACCGTTTACGGCGGTTCGAATCCGCCACCGACCTCAATTTAATCCCCAACCCACGAAGATGGAGGGGATCATTTGAGTTTTGCTTTGACAAGAACGGTCACATCGATGCTGGCTGACTCATCAAAATATGGCACTATTCCTTGTGAGACATCAAAAATATAAGAGAATCCGTTCTCTTTCCCAACATCCCTGATCGCTTTTTCAACTTCCAAGTAAACAGGTCTGAAAAATTCTGTCTGTTTTTCCTGTAATTGAGTTCGTGCAGATATTTGAAATTCCTCGATTCGCCTGCTCATATCATTTAACTCCTGTTCTTTAATCTTTCTGACAATCTCGCTAAGGTTCCTACTTCCCTTATTATATTCGTCATATTTGGCATTAAATTCAGCAGATATAAAATCAAGATAACTTATCAGCTCCTTGTTCAGTTTATCAAGTTTTGCCTGTGCTGAATCGAATTCAGGCATATTTTGTATAAGTTCTTCTTTGTTGATATGTCCGAACTTATGATTTTGTGCCATCACTTCCTGCCCGGAGAAGAAAAGGATAAGAGTCAGAACAGCTAATCCTGGTCTTGTATTTATCATGATATGTTTAATATCTACTGCTTTCAAAAAGTCAAATTCATAACAGGGTTTTATCTTCAGGAAAGCTTTGTAAAAGGCTTTTCTTTCAATTTGCAAGTTGTTATTATCCCGGGAACAGAAATATCTTAACAAGAACCAGAGACACAAATACTGCCAGCCAGAAAATAAACACCTTAATTCCATCAGATAATTTTGGAAGTTTCATAGCATAATGGAACATTTGTTTCTTATGCTACAAAGGTACAAATGAACATTCCTGGAATAATTAAAATATAATTAGAAGATTATTAGAAAATTAATTGAAAGGTAAGAATTGTGTGCCTTGAATTGGGAACCGTAAGTCACTCAATCAGATCACATTTAATGCAATGTAACCAACGTATAACTTATTCTGAATTTTTTCCCCACCAGTCAGGATGCACGAGAATCTGGATTCTGTCACCTGCTTTACTCGATTCAAGGGATTTCAACAATCCCGGGAAACCCTCTGAATTATTCCACTTACCGCCTGATTCGGAAAAGTACATTCCATAATCTATGTTATATGCCTCGTATTTGAAACCATATGATTTCAGGCTATGCTGTCCTATTGGGAACATTTTGCCCTCGTATTCTATGGAATCACTTTGAGCAAAATCGGAAAATATCTGATAGTTTGGAACAGTTTTTTTGGCGATGGAAGAACCGTGCGCAGCCGTTCCGTGAATTTTAATCCTGATCGATTTGAAAAATGCCAGTTCCTCTTTATTAAAGGAATAGGGATCGAGTTTCTGATCGATAATTATTGAAATGAGGTCGTTATGAATGCCGATTTCAGCTCCCGTTCTATTGATTTCCTCAAATAAGTATTCTATTCCTTCTGAACGCACCATCCTGGAATTGATGAATTTGCCATAATAGTCTGCTGTTGCCAGAAAAAAGTAAGTTGCCCTTATCCCGAATTCTTTTTCGATTTTTGCCATTTCCAATGCCTTGAAAGGATTCCAGTCAACATCATGTCTCAGGCCTACAACCACTTTTGACTTGTCGTACGTTGTTCTCATCTCATTAAGAGGCAGGACAACAAATTTGTCTTTTGATAAGACCTGGAGCAATTCATTGTAGTCAGTCCAGGGGAAAACAGCAAAAGTATCGTACTTGTTCCTTATTGTTCTTTCTATGCCGGCGTAAGGTGGTGCTATAATATCATAATCAATATCCTTTTCACAAAAGGCTGTCAAAAAAACCACCAGGAAACAGCTATAAACCTTGAAATGATAATTACTGAACAGAGTATGCATTTCAGAAATCCGACTTGATAGTAATTAGATCAATAATAAGTTATATCCTAAAACCGGTTATTTTTTCCTGATGGACCACAACACTGCTGGGGAGACAAGATTTTTATTCTTTTAGTAATTGCATTATTTCTTCCAGTTTTGGGGAAAGGATAATTTCTGTTCTTCGGTTTCTGGCTCTGCCTTCTGCAGTTGCATTATCTTCTTTGGGCAAATACTCTCCTTTACCAGATGCTGTAATTCGGGCAGGCAAAATTTTATAGTCATTGGATAAAATACGCACAATGGATGTCGCTCTTGCCACACTTAAATCCCAGTTGTCCTTAAATACTGATGTTTTAATGGGTACATTATCTGTATGACCTTCCACGAGAATATCTATTTCGGTATTCTTATTCAAGACTTCGGCTAATAGTTTTAACGCCTCTTTTCCCTTTTCCTCAACTGCTGAACTGCCAGACTTGAAAAGAAGTTTATCGGACAATGAGACATATACCTTCCCGTTTCTGATTTCCACCGACAATTCATCTGAATTAAATCCCAACAGGGCATTGCGCAAAATCCCATTCAGCCGTTTTGTGACAGAATCCTGCCTATGAATAATCATTTGCATTTCTTCGAGTGCTTTCTCTCTCTCCGAAAGCAATCTTTCCTTATTATTTAATTCATCCGATTTTGCTTTTAATGCTTTGTTGTATTGATCGGTTTGAGATAAATTCTCATCTGTCAGGTTCCTGTATTTATCCTGTAACTCCTTGTTTGTAGTTGTTAAATTGTTATTCTGATCAGTCAGGTATTTATTAGCATTTGTCAGGTCAGAAATGTTGTTCTTTAATCCGGTGTTTTCTTTTTCCTTATCGGCGAGACTTATACATAAATAATCTCTTTCCCTTACGACGGCCTTCAGGTTTTTGCTCCAGGTTACAGGCGCTTTGGATGGTTTTGATTCCCCGCATCTGTAAACAGGAGCACATGAATCCAGAAGAATCACAAGGGTCAAAGGAAATACCAGGAAGTATTGTTTTTTCATTTATTTTATTTTAAGTTTTACTGTCAAATGAGAATTCTAGAAAAATGCCCGTCAAACAACGGGCATTTGAAACAAGGAAGAAAATGAAAAACGAGTTCATTTAAGCATTAGCCGGCAGTTTCCAATATTATTGCCATCACTGAGGATCTGAATTTTATATTCACCCCGGGCAAGTTTCGTTTTCGGAGCATAGTTGAGAACAACCTGACGGGATTGTTCAAATTCACCCGTAACAGCTGATAAACTTGCCGTGAAATTTCTTGAGTCAAGGGGGAAAGTCCAGGAAACCGTTTTATCATCAGGATTAATTGTTGAACCGGATGGGGTTACTATTTTAAAACTTATAGTTTCTGTAAGACTCTGAGGAACTTCGAAAGCAAGGTTGAGTTTTTTTGCCCTTGACGCACAGATTACGACTCTTTCAGCCTTCTTTCCTCTTGTAGCTGTGACCAGAAAATTATCAGTGTTGTGCAATCGGGCTTTTTCAAGCTGCATTTCAATTTGCTTTTTTTCAGCCTCCAGTGCATTTAATGAATTCTCAATGTCGCTCCTCTGTCCTGATAATGCCTGATTCTCTGATTTTAACTTTGAGAATTCCAGCTCAAGATCATTTTTTGCCTTTTTTATTTCTTCAAGCTCCTTGTTGTTACCACGAAGTATTCTGTTATCCCTTGTCAGAGCATTAATTCTTTTGTCGTTTTCAGCAATTTTCGCTTCAGATTCGGAAAGTAACATGGCATTGGCATCGCTTTGCTGCTTCAGTATCGACAGGTCAGAATTCAGCTTATCTATATCCCCTTCAAGTTTCTGCCTTGCAAGAAGCCGTGCCTCGGATGCTGTTTTCTCGGTTTTCAGATTCTTTTTATTTCTTGTGTTGGAGCCTGCCGCAAGAATTAATCCAAGAAGCAGAAGAACGATAATCACCGCTCCTGTATAATTTATTGTTTTTTGATTCATAGCCTGATTCATTTAAAGGATTAATAATTTATACTATTCTGCGAAATACAACATTAAATTAACCTACTAATCCACGGCTGCTGAGTTGAAACCATCCTGTCAATTTATAATCCCATCGCTGCTACTACTCACAAAAACACCGTTCTCAAGGCAACACTTTCTGTCATGCGAACTGAATTCAGTACAGGCAAGATTCAGTTTTACATGAGCTATTCAGCAAAACTATAAACGAATCCTCTTTAATATGATTAAAATTTGATTAGAAGTTAATTAGAAAGTAGTCAGATATGATGTATTTGCCATTCATGTCTTAAATTTGATAAAAATTGCATTCAGGATGGGCAACATCAACTTATTGGTTGTTGAAGACGAACAACGGCTTGCTGATATTTTACAAAAGCATCTGGAAGATTCCGGATTCAATGTCGATACTGCATATGATGGGTATATCGGAAAACAGCTGGTGGAGAAATACAACTACAATCTTATCATTTTAGACCTTAATTTACCATTAATCAGCGGGTATGATTTATGCAGGGAAATTCGGGAAAAGGACAGCAAAATTCCAATTATAATGCTCACAGCTTTCGGAACACCTGATAATAAAATATCAGGATTCGAAGCGGGAGCGGATGACTACATCGTAAAACCATTTGATCTCAGGGAATTATCGGCTCGAGTGAACGTTTTCCTGAGACGTTCAGATCTTAATCCCGTGACTCCTGATAAGATTGGGATTGCAAACCTGGAGATGGATTTAAACACAAAAAAGGTTACACGGGCTAACAAAAAAATTGAGTTAACAGCAAAAGAATTCTTATTACTAGAGACCTTCCTTAAAAATAAAGAAAAATTGCTTACACGTGAATTCATTATCGAAAAGGTCTGGGGAATAGAGTTTGACCCGAGTACAAACATCATTGATGTTTACGTCAATTATTTAAGAAAGAAGATTGACAGGGATTATGAGCCAAAACTTATTCATACAAAATTTGGTTTTGGATTCTATTGCAGTGACAAAGAAATTTGACCTATGAACATCAAAATCAGATTGGCATTACAGTTTACACTGATTGTCAGTTGTATATTAGTATTTTTTTCGTTGCTTGTCTGGTATTTTTCATATTCAAGCCAACTCATTAAATTCAGACAAAATCTTCTGGACAGTGCTAAAAATACTGCTACCCTTTTTATAAATGTTGCGGAGGTTGATTCATCATTACTGCAAAAAATTCAGCAATCAACCATTTCGTGGGAGAAGGAAGAACTAGCAATAACTGATTCTGCTTTTAATCTTTTATATAGGTATAATATTCAATACCTTTCAGATCAGGAAACCCTGGTGAATTTTGCCTCAGGTGATTTAGACTATTTTTCAATTACAGGGAAGGATGGGATTTACTATAAACATTTTTACGATAACCAAACATTTCACGTGTTTGCCATGGCTTTTGATAAATCACGTACTGAAAATTTATCAGGTCTTCTGAAAATTTTATTCTGGAGTACCCTTTTCAGCGTCTGGTTGTCAGTACTGCTATCATACTTATTTTCAAAGAATGCATTAATACCGATTACTCAAATTATCAATAATGTTAAGGAAATTAATTCCCTGAAACTTAACAGCCGGCTTTATGAGGGTGATAAAAAAGACGAGATAGCGCAATTAGCCATGACATTCAATCAACTGCTTTCAGATCTGGAGATTGCTTTCAGAAACCAGGAAGATTTTGTTTCAAATGCATCGCATGAACTGCGAACCCCATTATCGGTAATGATAACTGAAAATGATTATATTTTAAGCCATGAAAGAGATAAGGAGGAATACATAAAACATATTTCAGGGGCAAGCTCCGACCTTAAAGGAATAAATACTCTTCTTAATAACCTGCTTGAATTGGCTCAGGTAAACAGGAATAATACTATTGCCTTTTCGGAAGTGCGTATTGACGAAGTTATTTTTAATTCTATTTTTCAGGTAAAAACAAAATATCAGGGACGTAAAATTGTCCCAAAAATACTCTATCCGGAAAATGAAAACGATCTTCTTATTACCGGAAATGAGGGTTTGCTTTCAATCGCATTTCAAAATCTTCTGGATAATGCCTGCAAGTTTTCGGATGATGACATATCGATAGATTTTATTCTTGCCGATAATTATATTAATATCATCATTGCAGACAAGGGCATTGGAATACCCCTGGATGAATTGGAAATCATATACAGGCCGTTCGCCAGGGCATCCAATGCAAAATTCATTGGCGGGTTTGGCATGGGGCTTGCCCTTGTTTCAAAAATATTTGAGTTGCACAAAGCAACCATGGATATTGAAAGTAAAGTAAACGAAGGAACCCGTATCGGCATTCTTTTCAGACGCAAAGACGGTTAATTCATCGGAGAAGTCAATTATTTTCTTTGGAATAAGGAAAGATCAAAGTTCATGACATTAAGGTTCGACGGTTAACTGACATGTCCTTTGGAGGAAGTACCTAAGCCAACTTTAGCACATTATTTGTATCTTATTTGGTTAAGTAATTCCGCTATTTCTCATATCATCAGTCAGCACTTAAATCTTAATAAAATGAAAAACCTGAAATTCATAACAGGAATGGCTTGCGGGATCATTGTTGGCTTGGTCTTGTTCGCCATCGTGTCCCTTAAGCCGGATCCGGCCGTTCCCCTTCCGCAGTCATCCACAAGGATAGGCAGCATTAGTTCATCGCCCGGGGTGTACAGGCTGAATGTCGATAATGTTCAATATGTCGTAGTTATTACTTCAAGCGGGGCCACGGCTATTGTCAGGCACAGGTAAGAAATTCCGGTTTTGCATTACGTATTCCGGGATTTAATACTGCTGATTAGCATATTTTTACTTTTAGCCGTTTCGGAAAATTATCCTAAATTTACTTTGTAATGATACAAGGATAAATGGGAAACTGTGATCCGGAACCGCTTGCTTCGGCTCCGGTTGCTGACATAGATACATTTGAAAGGCTTTATGAGAAGTATTATGTATTTCTCTGTATGATCGCCCTGCATATTGTCCGTAACAGGGACGATGCTGAGGAAGTCGTATCAGATGTCTTCGTAAAACTCTGGAATTCAGCCGACAGGCTTAAGGAAATCAGGTCAGTGAAGGCCTATCTTGTAAAAGCGGTTCACAATACATCATTGAATTACATTGAACATAACAGGAAATATAGACAGACCGAAAGTCTGAATGACCGGGATCTGAAGATCCTGGCCTGGGATAGCGACTATCCTGTCGGTCACCTTTATGAAGAAGAGCTGCTCGATATTATTGTGAAAGGTGTCGAAGAACTTCCGGATTCATGCCGTGAGATATTTCTCCTGAGCCGTGATAAAAATTTGAAGTACAATGAAATATCCGACAAACTCGGCATCTCGGTAAATACTGTCAAGACTCAGATAAAGATCGCACTTTCCGGACTTCGTGAAAAAGTCAGTAAATATATGGTTACCTGACCGTTATTATATTTCCTTTTTTTTAATTAAAAATAATCCAATCTCTTTTAACCCTCTCACTAATTTTTATTGTCTTAATGCTATGGGAAATGACGGATACAATAAATCTGACGAAGATTTAATTTGCGGTTACCTGAAAAACGAGCTGACCGGTGAAGAAACCTCACAGCTGATCAGGTGGTTGGAAAAGGACAAAAACAACAAACAGTTATTTGATGAAATGTCGGACCTGTGGGTGACAGTAAAGGCATCTTCAGCAAATCCCGGCTTCGATGCCAGGGAAGGTTTCCGCAAATTCAGGGAGAAAATTGCCTCTGCGAATAATCAAAAGGACAACAAGGTGAAAACAGTCTGGCTGAAAACAATCGTCAGGTACGCCGCAGTAATTTTAATTGCCTTTTCTGCAGGCGGCGTATTATTCTGGTTTGCCGGTAAAAACAGCACGACACCTGTGAGTCAGAGTATAAATAAACTTGTTGTACCTCTGGGATCACGCGCATTGTTTACATTATCAGACGGTACCGTTGTTACACTGAACGCAGGAAGCACAATAAATGTAAGTCGCGATTATGGGATCAAAAACAGGATAGTTCAGCTCGACGGCGAGGGGTATTTCAATATCGCCAGAGACACAAATAATCCATTCGTGGTCCAGACTCCCTTTCTGAGTGTCAGGGCGCTGGGAACGGAGTTCAATATTAAGGCTTATTCAGTTGACAGGACAATTGAAACAACTCTTGTAAGCGGTTCCGTCCAGATAGAGCCGGTTAAGGAGATAAACCAGGGTAAGATAACCGTGCTGAAACCCAACCAGAAGATTACATTCTACAAGGAAGATTCTGTCTTCATAAGCGGACCGGGAGAAAACGAAAAAGAAGCGCCATCCCGGGCTGAATCAGTAAAGAAGATAAGGACAGCATCTCCGGCCCGTCTTGTAACGGAGGATGTCAATGTCGATCCTGTCACCTCGTGGAAGGAAAATCGCTGGATCTTCGAACAGCAGAGCCTTGCCCAGATTGCAGTTGACCTTGAAAGGAAATTCGATGTTCAGATAGTTTTTAATTCTGAAAAGCTGAAATCGTACAGGTTTACGGGCACAATTCTGGCTGAACCGATTGAACAGGTTCTGGTCGCACTTAGTATGACGGCCCCTATTAATTACAGGATAAGGGGAAGGGTTGTGACTTTGTCAGAGAATAAAGACTTTATCGAAATAAACAGGGATCTGTATTCAAACAAAAATTAAATACCCTATAGTAACCTAAACCTCCTGCCTATGAAAGAATTCAGAAGACTCCTTTAAACGAAGCGCAGGATGCTGTCACATCCCGCGCCGGGTTTCAGAAAGAATTACCAATGTGGCTTTTTGGTGAGCAATACATTGGCTTGTCAAACTTAAAACGCTTCAAAATTATGAAATTAAAACCTCAAAATGCCATTCCGTTATCATTCACCGGAATAAAAAAAATACTGCTAATCATGAAACTTATGTTTGTTCTGGTTTTTTTCACTTTTCTTCAGGTAAATGCCAACATTTACTCCCAGACTAATGTAACCCTCGATCTTCAGGACCAGTCCATAAAGGACGTCCTTAAACTGATCGAAAATCAGACAGAGATCAGATTTTTCTATAGCGATGACCTCCTGGCCATGAATGAAATGATTGATATTCAGGCCGACAACAGGAATATTATTGCCGTACTGGATGATCTGTTCACGGAATCTCCGCTTACATACAAGGCTTATGAAAATAACCTGATTGTAATAGTTCCCAGGAATCTGCTGCAACAGAAGCGAGTTACCGGAATTATTACCGACAGGTCGGGCTCGCCTCTTCCGGGCGTGAACGTGCGTGCAGCCGGAACTGCAATAGGTGTGATATCAGGCGGCGACGGCAGATATTCAATCGATGTACCCTCAGACGCGAAGGCTCTTGTATTTTCATTTGTAGGAATGGAAACCAGTGAGATAGCGATCGGGAACCAGACCGAGATCAATATAACAATGGCTGAATCGTCAATAGGACTTGAGGAGGTTGTTGTGGTTGGATACGGCACCCAGAGAAAGAGTGATATAACCGGATCTGTTGTTTCCGTTTCAAATGAGCAAATTACGGCACAGCCTGTAACAAACGTATTTCAGGCCCTTCAGGGTAAGGCAGCAGGTGTCGATATTACAACATCTCTTCGCCCCGGTACACTGGGAAGCATTTCAATCCGCGGCGCCCGTTCGCTAACAGCTTCCAACTCTCCTCTTTATGTTGTGGATGGTATTCCTATTCTGTCGAATTCAGGGATTGAAACGCTGAACGAGCAGGATATAGAATCAATTGAGATACTCAAGGATGCTTCGGCAACTGCAATTTACGGTTCAAGGGGCGCCAACGGAGTTGTGCTTGTAACAACAAAGCGCGGTACCGACGGGCAGTTTCAGCTTAACTACTCGGGTACGCTTACAAACGAAAAAATGGTCTGGCGTTCTGATTATATGGATGTAGCGGACTTCATGGAATTCTCTCGCTGGGGAGCATATTATGCATCCTATGATGCAAAAACAGGACTATACTCAAGATTGCCTGGTAACACACCGACCCTTGAAAATGATGGCACTATCAATTATTTCACAGCAGAACCCACTGCCTGGCAGAACATCCAGAAAGGCTGGGAAGGAGGCACGTGGGATCCTTCAAGGGTTGAAACATACGACTGGCTGGGAGTTGTTACACAGCCGGCCTATACCCAGGAGCATACCCTCAGCGCAAGCGGCGGTACAAAAAATATGAAGGCTTACGGGTCAATTGGGTACCTCGATAACCAGGGTACAACAAAAGGTCAGGAATATCAGCGTTACACTGTAAGAACCAACGTGGAGCTGACTCCCAGGGAATGGATTACTTTCGGCGCAGGCGTAAATGGATCGTGGCAGTACCAGGATTACGGTCAGAGCCGCACGGGAGGAAGCTCCAACGTGACAGCCGATCTGATTGCCGCAGCGGCAAGGATTGAACCTTATTCCCTTCCTTTTGATGAAGGTGGAAACAAGATCGTTCATCCCGGGGGAAAAGCACGCGTGTGGAACGTGATAGACGAATGGAAATATTCCACAAACCAGCGCGAGACACTCCGTCTTCTTGGCAGCCTCTTTACAGAAGTAAAACTCCTGAAAGGGCTCAGGTACAGGTTGAACTTCGGACCCGATTTCCGCTTCTACAGGAACGGCTATTATAATGACTCCAGGTCAATTGTAAGAGAGCTCAGCGCTGCTAATGCAAGTGTCTCCAATACAAAGGACTTCTCTTACACTATAGATAACCTTCTTTACTACGACAAAACATTCGGAGCCCACAGCATTGGAGTCACATTGCTTCAGACCGCATCGAAATGGACAAGTGAGTCATCCAGTATTACAGGACAGGGTATAGAAGTCCCGACCCAGTTGTGGTATAACCTCGGTTCCCTGACAAGTTCCCAGCTTTCAGGCTGGAGTTCCGGCCTTACCGAACGCCAGCTCGCATCTTATATGGGACGTTTGAATTACAATTATAACAACAAATACCTGCTTACATTATCAGGCCGCTGGGACGGCGCTTCACAGCTTGCCGCAGGTAATAAATGGGCTTTCTTCCCAAGCGCTGCAATTGCATGGCGTCTGGACCAGGAAAGCTTTATGAAAGGTGTTGAATGGATCGACCAGTTGAAACTGCGTCTGGGCTTTGGTACTGTAGGTAACTCTGCAGTTGACCTATACTCAACAAAGGGCGCTATCACCCAGCTTACAGTGCCGTTTGGCTCCGGAACCGAAACAGGTTATACACTTACAAACTCTGTTGCAAATCCGAATCTCGGATGGGAAACGACAACCCAGTACAACCTTGCCTTGGATTTCGCAGTCCTTGACGGACGGATTAACGGGACAATCGAAGCTTACAGGTCATCAACTTCTGATCTTCTCCTGACTGTTGCCCTTCCAAGTGTTACCGGTTATACCTCCACGATTGCAAATGTGGGTGAAACAAGTAACAGGGGTATCGACCTCACTATCAATGCCAACATTTTAAATGTGAGAGATTTCTCGTGGGATATAAATGCTACTGCAGCATGGCAGAGAGATCAGATTGAATCGCTGATGAACGGCAAGGAGGATATGGTTGCAAATAACTGGTTCATAGGAGAATCGATTGGGATTATATACGATTACGAGAAGATAGGCATATGGCAGGATAATCCTAAAGATCAGGAAGAAATAGCGAAATTCAATGCTAACGGATCCCAGTTTGCCCCGGGTAAAATAATGGTCAAAGATCAGAATAAGGACTATCGTATCGACGGTAATTACGACAGGCAGATAATCGGCAACACAAGCCCGCGTTGGATACTTGGACTAACAAATACATTCAGTTATAAAGGTATCGAGCTGTCAATGTTCATTACCGGACGCCTTAAGTATATGGCAGGAGTAGGCGAGGGACTTACAGGGATGTATGGCGACCAGCGCAAGCTCGATTACTGGACTCCCCAGAATACAGATGCCGAATACCAGAGACCTTATATGAGCGAGGCAGGCGGCGACACTTATGCCTTTACATATTACAAAGATGATTCCTGGATCAAGATCAGGAACATATCGCTGGGATACAGTTTGCCACAGAGCGTGCTGAAAAGGGTTAAAATAAACAGCATGAGGGTCTTTACACAAATAAATAATGCCGGAATGCTGTGGTCGAACAATAACTTCAGAGATTCCGAATATGGCACTCTCTACTATAACCGCGGACTGGTTTTCGGTGTAAATGTGGGATTCTGATAATACCCGGAAAGATATTTAACCATAAAATGAAAAATATAAGATATGAATAAGTCTATAAAAACCTTCATAACAATTTCGGTAGCTGTCCTGGTTGCTTCAGTTATCAATTCATGCTCAGAGGATTTTCTTGATGAAGAGCTGAAGACCCAGCGAAACACCGAGTATTTTGCAACTCCCGAGGGGATTTCTGACCTCGCCGACGGCTTGTACAATAACTACAGGAGTTTTTTCATGGGCAGGGAGCAGTCTGTTTCCACCAACCAGTGCGGCACTGACGAATTCATTGTCGGGGGCGACCAGGCTCAGCAAACCTGGAACGATTATAACTCCAACCTGGGTTCAATAGTTCCCAATGTTCCAACCGCCAATGTTACAAAGACATATGAGATCTGGGACATGATGTACAAGGCAATCAGCGATGCCAACATGCTTCTTGCAAATGTTGACGCTGCAATTACTGATCCCGATAAGAACAAGCTGTATAAAGCCGAAGGATCCTTCCTTCGCGCGTTCTCATATTTCAGGCTTGTGCAGCAGTACGGACCCGTTGTGCTGAAACTGGAACCATCGATTGGAGTTGAAAGGTACTTTGCACGCGCAACCAAAGAGGCATGCGTTAACCAGATAATTACAGATTTCAGAACAGCGTATGCAGGGCTTCCTGTTGCAGAACCGGCAGAAGGAAAACTCTACAAGGATGTGGCAGCCCACTTCCTGGCAAAAGCTCTCCTCTACAGGTGTTCCGAGATAAACAACGACTGGAACTCTTCATACAAAACAGCCGACCTTGCCGAGATAATAACACTGACAGATGAAGTTATTGCCAATCACGCCCTTGCAACGGATTTTTCCGATGTTTTCGCTTACACGGGACCTGACGGGCCAAACGAGAGACTCCCTGAAGTGATTTTTGCAGCACAGTTCTCCAGCACAACAACAATCGCAAATGATGGTAACGGTAACTACAACCATCTGCTTTTTCTTTCAGTATATCAAACACTTCCCGGTTTTGTCCGCGATATAGCAGGTGGACGTGAGTACCAGAGATGCAGGACAAATGAATACGCTTTCAGTGTGTTTGACCTGGAGAACGATTCGCGATTCTGGAAAAGCTTTAAGACCAAGGCAAATCTTAACAATATCTCAAACCTGGCCACACTTAACGGAACAGACCCGAATACGAACACTGAGGTAAATTATGCGCAGGGCGATCTGGGATTGATCTACATTATAAACAAGGCAGGCGACACAAGGTTTACGGATCCGGCTGCTCCCGGAGGGACTCCGAAGGTGAAAAGTACACATAACGGGGTCTATTTCAATAACCCTGTTACAGGTAAACCAACTCCCCACGTTTACCCGCGCTATCTTGCCGATGGCAGCGGTTTCCTGAAGTTACCGGTCAATGTAAGCAGGTTCCCTGCTCTCAGCAAATGGCTTGACGGCTCCCGGCCGGCAGTGGCAGCAACGGCAGGCCGCCGCGACGGAATATTCGCAAGGGTATCTGAGACATATCTCATCAAAGCGGAAGCTCTTATCCGGCAGAACAAATATGATGAAGCTATCTCGGTTATGAATATTGTCCGTGCACGTGCCCAGTTCAGGGATGGTGAAAACAGGTCTGCATACAGGGATGGCGGCGCTGCTGTCCTCTCCAATTCGAATGCACCGCTTAACAAAGACGGCAAATTGATTAATTCCTACTGCACGTCAAATTCATACTACGAATCACTTGATATTCCTGTAACAACAGCTGCCTCGGACATTACGACCGGGATAACCCCGGCAAGCCTTCCGGCTGTAGATGAAGCCATTATTACAACACTCGGCTATACATCAGATTACGACAGGATGATGTGCTTCCTGCTCAACGAGCGCTCACGCGAGCTGTACGGTGAGCTTTTCCGCTGGGAAGATCTTGCGCGCACTAAAACGCTTGTAACCCGCGCCAAAACATACAACGAAGGGTCAGTAGCAAATCTCCAGGACAAGCATTACCTGCGCCCGCTGCCCCAGACTTTCCTCGATGCTATTTATAATGAAGAAGGGAGAGCTCTTACGGCTGACGAAAAAGCAGCAATGCAAAATCCGGGTTATTAATGCAGATCATCTGACAAATCAGATTGATTGGATGAATAGGAAACAGAGGTATGAAAAGCCTCTGTTTCTGTTTTTTAAGTGGTCACAACCTTTTAATTGATGTCTTAAACAAAATACCCTGCAGATAAATGATCTGCAGGGTATGTTTAGTTTTCCGGACACCTCGTCCTATCTCGGAGTGTTCCCTTTAATGCCAGCAAAAAAAACGAAAGTGCTGTCAGCAGGTTTAATTTTATTCACTCTTTCTTCTTTATTAATATTCTGGGTAAGGGTGGAGTCGGATTGAAAGTTGCCGTGATACAGTATTGCTGACTCCCTGTTCCTGTTATCCCTCTTGATTATGAAGAATATGGCAAAGAGTATGATAACAGGTGTTATCCAGAACAGGTAATCCTTATGATATACTTCAGATTTGAATGACATTTACAAGATTGTTCTATATATTTCTTTGTTCCGCGCAGAAATCATCAAAGTATTGAGCAAACAATAATGCTCCCGCTGAAATTCACATACAAATTTCAGAAATAGCACTGCCAAAGTCAACGTCGTTAGTCAAAGAAATTTGTGCCTTCATCAATGAAAAACGGAAGTTCATCATATAACTAAATTTTGCAGTTCGTTTGAAAAAAATAATCCGGGCTAAACATTCTTGCTCTTTTAAATTTACATTCGGTGTTCTGCAAGAAAAACTATCTGATAAAGAGCTTAGCCTAGCTGATCCCCGTTTCTCCTGTTGTTAAGCGAACGAAGAATCCTTAGATCAACTGACCATCGTCCCGCGCCATATACAAGGAGCATTATGATCAGGATCGTAAGTGCATAGTCGACCCTGTAGACCTGGGCAAATGACAGAAATCCTTTGTCCAGAAGCACGGGGAGCTTGGCGGTGAAGTAAGCCGTTATCATTATAGTCAACAGCGGGACGGCCGCAATCCTTGTGAAAAGACCCGCAATTACAAGCAGTCCGCATACAATTTCAAAAGATCCTGTGAAGTAAGACCAGAACATTGGATGGCCAAAACCGATATCCTGGAAATAGGAAGGCCCTAGAAGTGAAACAACAAGGTATTTCTGTATTCCCTCGGAGACAAAAACCACC
Organism: uncultured Rikenellaceae bacterium; assembly: GCA_964555805.1. Lineage (GTDB taxonomy): Bacteria > Bacteroidota > Bacteroidia > Bacteroidales > VadinHA17 > LD21. The sequence continues at coordinate 6,176 of CAZKTX010000029.1, read as the reverse complement.
CCGGCGATCATCCTTACAAATACCATTTTCCCATCATTGCTGGTCTGAAGGATCCTGGTCATTATCCCCTTTGATGGTTTCATTAGTCCCTTTTTTATTCTAACAAGGGAACATTACAATTGTTCAGCGAAGACGCATGTAAAATTATTAAGACTAAATACTTATATTTACAGCTATGAAGAAACTTCTGTTTATAATATCAGCCGTAATCCTTCTTGCTTCATGCAACAGTGAGGTGTGCCCTGCATACAGCGATTCTGCAAACAACGTTACTTCGTCGGCCTTCCAGAAAAAGTCGTACCGTGCCGATGGCATAAACAAGGTTTACAGGGACGCTTATTCTTACCGGAAACGGTAAAGGCGCTCATGGCTCCAGGCAATCGGTGAAAGGGGCATCGGAATCCGGACTGAAGGGATTTCAGAATTTTGTCAGAACATCCTTCACCGCATCCTTATGAACCATGAAATCCATCATCTTAAGCTTAACATATCCTTCTGAAAAGAAATAATAGCCCCATTCCCTGGCATTTGGGTCATTGTTCTTGGATCCGGCACCCGAGTCTTTCAGCATGTACCAGTCCTTCCCGTCCTTTTCGGCGTAACCCACTATATGCATACCGTGATCATCGGTTGTAGTGTGATTTGAGAATCTGAATTGCCGGGCATCATCGTTTATATATTCAGCCGGGATATCAAAATCAGGTATAACCGCGCACTGTGAGGTGCGGTCGAGACCTGGTTCCGACACATCCCCTCCGATGCTTACAGTGAAGCCTTTTCTGACTGCATTTTTCAGGGCCGACATGAATTCATCGAGCGGGATGTTGTAATAATCATCGCTGCGCCACCAGTTATCAGGAACCTTGTATTCAACCTGCCTGTAGAAGGGCTCCTGCCTGTAGGAGAGGATGTCGACGTAATCGTTGGGATTGATCCTAAGTACATCGGTAAGGTACTGAAGCGGAGTGAGCTTCCTGCCGTTCACAGTGATCTCGGTTGGCGGCATACCAATGTGATGATTCATTATCGATTTTATTGTCCCAATCACATATTCTTCGTTCCACAGCGAATTTGCCTTTACAGAGGCCAGAAAACCGCTCAGTTCACTGAACATATCCTCGTGATTGTGATACTTTCGGCCGCCGGTCAATCCGGTATAATACTCAAGGGGGACTATCCCGTAAAGCTTCCACATTCTGGTTACGGCGTTTGCTTCCGAACCTTCTTCGAATGCCGAGTTACCTCTTTCACTCACAAAGCGCCTGGCTTTTTCGACATATTCCCAGTAAACAGTGTACATTTCTGACAGTTTTACCTGCTGCTTGCTTATCCTGTATGCTTCCGATTCGAGAAATGAAGTGGTGCTGAAACTCCAGCATGTGCTTGTATTTCCCTGCGATACCGGAGGGGTATGCCATTGCTTAGTGTAAAGATCGATCTTGTTGGGGAGTGATGCTTCTGCCAGATCAACAGAGAAAGTTCTGTTAACCTGTGGAGGCACGGTTTTTTCTCTTACCTCCCGGTCATCCTTCATTATCGAATTCTGATAAAACCCGGGCTTCGATTCCCTGAAAACTGCCTTGTCCCTGTTCTGCCCGCTGACAAACGGAGTCAGCAGAATACATGAAATTATGGGGATGATTAGTCTTTTCATTTTAATTTTATTTTTCATAATTACTATAAAATACTCAATGTCTGGTTCCTAAAGCCCCTCCTTTAGGGGGGTGGGGGGTAGAACGTAAAATGGTAATGAAGTCATCCAATTTCCTTCAGCTCATCCGATTCATAAATCATCTTATCAGCGGGGCCGTTTGAAATGATTATCATTGCCCTGGCCAGATCACCTGCCTTAATGCCCCTGTATTTCCTCAGCGGGCCGATCATAATCCATCCCAAGGCTTTCATGAAAACGGCTGAAATACTCTCTGCAAGTCTGAATTCAGCTCTGTCGCCCATCAGCAGCGATGGTCGTACGAATTTTAGGTTCCCATTGTAGATATCCCTCACAGCCTTCTCCATCTCTCCCTTGGTCCTGAGGTAGAAATTAGAAGAAGAAGCATTTGCCCCGAGAGATGATATGACCACAAGCGATTCGGCTGAAGCGTCTTCGGCAAGTGCGGCAATCGCTTCCGGCATTTCCAGATCGACTTTGCAGAAGGCATCCTGAGAGCCTGCAGTTTTGATTGTCGTGCCAAGGCAGCAGAACCATGAACCTGATTTCAGCTTCCCTTTCAACTCATGGAGCTTCGAGAAGTCGGTGAGCGTTATCTGGATTAGCTTTGAGTCGGGAAGAACCAGAGGGCTCCTTACAACGACAGTTACACTTTCGTACGAATCGTCGCTGAGAAGAGACTTTACAAGTTCTTTCCCGATAAGTCCGGTTGCTCCGAAAACAACCGCAGTTTTTTTCTTTTTATCCTGTTCTCCTGTCATGTGTCTAAACTATATCTGTAAAAGGATCCGGCGCTTATGCCTGCAAATCCCTTGTAACTGACCATTTGTCGACTGCCGGGGCAGTGTAATCCTCCATCATGTCAAGCAGGGCGTCGATATTGTCGCTTATGAGAAGCATCCGTCTGCTCGATTCCTTTAAAAAGCCACTTGTGGTCATCGTCGATGCCAAGGCCATCAGATGATCGTAGAATCCGTTTATGTTAAGTATCCCTGCGGGTTTCCTGTGAAGCCCCAGCTGGCCCCAGGTTAGTATCTCAAAGAATTCCTCCATTGTGCCGTACCCTCCGGGAAGGGCAATAATGCCGTCGGATAACTCGTGCATCCTGATCTTTCGTTCATGCATTGTATCAACCAGGACAAGTTCGGTAAGGTTGTTGTGTGCAATGCCCTTATCACTGATGAAGCGCGGCAGGACTCCTGTAACCTTGCCGCCCTTGCTTAAGGCTCCGTTAGCGACTGCATTCATCAGACCGATATTAGTACCTCCGTAAACAAGTCCTGTATTCCTTGATGCAAGTGTTTCGCCCAGCCGGAATGCCTGCTTTTCAAAGATATCATCGTTCCCCCGGCTTGAGCCGCAAAAGACCGATATCCTTTTTATGCGATTCATATTAGTACTATACTGATTTGTAAGCTGATGATAAAACTGCAGGTTGTCTTCACGGGGTTAAGCTAATCAATAAAGATTTCCTTCAGGACCGATTTGACCTTCTTTACTTCAGCGGGGTTCAGGTCGCCGGTTATTTTCAGGATCCTTTTCTTTTCAATTGTGATAACCTGATCGAGCGCTATCCTGGCCGTTTTGGAGCCTTCTTTTATTTTCACCCTTGTCGGGTAATCTCCGGTATCGGGCCTGACAGGGGCCAGGATAACTGTTCTGAGCGACCTGTTCATCTCCGCAGGAGAGATAACAACGCATTGAATGCTTTCCGATGGTTCGTTTCCTGATGCCGGATCCTGAGCCACGAGCACTATACTGTACTGGGTTGCTTCCATTACAATTAGTTTTTACTGAATTGTTGATTACTTTAAAAGCAGAATATCCTCCCCCTTTGAATTCATCTCGTTAAGCGAGTTCTCCCAGCCGTCCCTCGACTGGTTTAAGGAAGTGATGTTTATATGGTTCTTCCTCAGATCAAGCACTACCTTGTTCTGGATGTTATACCTGTCGAGGATCGCCCTGCTGAGGATGATCCCCTTTGAGTTCCCTATCTGAATTACCTGTATTTCCATTGGTTACACGATGTTATAACATTGTTATAACAAAGAAATCAATAATATTTTTGTAATCCAAATTTTATTTCGCCCATCCGGGGCTTTGCATCATTGGCGGCCATTAGGACGGGCTGCGCCCATCCCTAGATCATTTAAGGCCTACGGCCTGAGAACAGGCATTGAATGCTGCAGTTACAATCAGCGGTCATAAGGATGGGCTGCGCCCATCCCCAAATCATGTAAGGCCTACGGCCTGAGACCAGGCATCGAATACTGCAGTTACAATCAGCGGCCATAAGTCCCTTCAGGGGCGACATGATTCAGGGCGGGCAACGCCCCTGTCATGGTACCCCCATAGTCGCGGAGCCCCGTATGGGGCGAAATGGTTGATTTTCTGATTATGTTTTCATAACTTTAAGCTTCCTGAAAACCTTGAAAACCCTGTCCTGATGAAAAAAATTCCTTTAATTATGTTTTCTCTGTTGCTGATTGGCGGAACTGCCTGCAAAAAGAGCGATGATGTCAAAACAATCACTTTCGAAGGGAAGTCCTTTGAAAAGAAATGGGCCGTAAAGGATATTAATCCGGATCTGCCGGTTGACTGGTCTTCATCCGGCTTTCTGACACTCGATTTCAGGGCATCCTCCACACAACGCTTTCATGTAAGTCTTTACGATACGGGAGGAGTGAGAAGGCTCAGAATTCTTCCCTTTCAGGGCGCGTGGGTTAGGGCTTCAATCCCCCTGGCCAACTTTCAGAAGAGGAATGTGATAGGTCACGATATGGCTGCAATAGGACAAAAGGGAATGCCTGGCTATGGACTTGGTTTCAGCGGCAATGTCGGAACCATAAGCCATGTCGACTCGATAGGATTTCTGATGGATCAGCCGATTGGCTCTCCGGTCCTTGAATTAAGGAATTTTCGCCTGACAATGACACCTGAGGATTCAATTCTCAGCCCGGTTCCCCTTGTGGATGAATTTGGTCAGTGGATCCCAGCCGGATGGCCGGGTAAAGCCGCTGCAATTGAGGATCTTCAGGCTGCCTGGAATGAGGAGGAGAAGGCCCTCCGTACCGACCGGTTCAATGTATCGGTTTATGGCGGTTATCTCGAGACCAGGGCAAAAGCAACAGGATTTTTCAGGGTGGAGCGGATCGACGGGAAATGGTGGTTCATCGACCCTCTGGGCCATTATTTCATTTCTGCCGGAAGTACCGGGATCAGTCCGGGCGGTTCATTTGCACGGACCGAAGGAAGAGAATACATTTATAAATCCTTTGTTCCGGAAGAACTTACACTAGCCGACCGCAGACTGGGAAAGGCTTCATTTTTCACCTGGAACCTCTACAGGAGGTTTGGTGCGGATTACTACAAGAAATGGATGGAGTTCACTGCCAGGCGTATGGACGACTGGGGACTGAACACGGTTGCCAACTGGTCGGATCCAAGCCTGGGACGAACCGCGGGCATGCCTTATGTGGCAACTCTGTCGGGTTGGGAATTTGATGCAAAAACGATGGGTATGCCTGATGTTTATGCTCCTGATTACGAGGCTAAGGTTGATGCTGCAGCCGCCCGTCAGTGCGAGCCCCTCAGAAACGATCCCTTTCTTCTGGGTTATTTTGTTGGAAATGAACCGCCATGGCCCGGACGGGAGATGGAACTTGTACGGGTTATCCTTGAAGGTGATGACACTCCCATGAAGAAGGCTCTTCAGGAATTTCTTAAGGGAGGCGATAACACCGAACGCCGGAAGGCTTTCGTTTATGATACTTACACCAGATTCATCACCCTTGTGAACAAGTCGATAAGGAAGTATGATCCGAATCACCTTAACCTGGGCCTGCGTTTCGGCGGCGATCCTCCCGAAGATCTGGTTAAGGCTTCAGCTTCAGTGGGATTTGATGTGTTCAGCCTGAACATTTATAACTATTTTGCTGATCACAGAACGCTGGACAGGATTGCTGGGATGACCGGACTTCCGATAATTATAGGGGAATTCCATTTCGGGACAATAGAAAGGGGACTGTCGCCCGGATTAAGGCAGACAATCAGCCAGGAGGAACGCGGAGTTGCGTATCGTTACTATGTTGAAAATGCGGTTGCGCATCCGAATCTCATTGGAACTCATTGGTTCCAGTGGTGGGACCAGCCCTCAACAGGAAGAAATGACGGGGAGAACTACAATATTGGCATTGTCGATGTCACCGACAGGCCGTACAGTGAGCTGATTGATGCGGCAAGAGAGACTCATTCGAGGCTTTATGAGATCCATTCAGGAAAGATCCCTCCGGTCGACAGGAGGGCAAAGACCCAATAGATAATAAAATTGTAGTTTTATTTTTCATTTACATAAAGAATATTGATCTCCACGAATTTATTCACCACGGATTTCACGGAGAGCACGGATAAAATCACGGATTTAATTCACGGTTTTGCATATTGATAATTGGGAAAGTGTTATATTTATGTGTCTCGATTGTATGGAATTACTTTATAAAGATCT
>CAZKTX010000028.1:22295-26797 GCA_964555805.1 uncultured Rikenellaceae bacterium | reverse complement strand
GATCCGGCAATAATCTTAAGAAAATCTGAAACCGGAAACCGGTCAGCTATAACAGAAGTGCAGTAAACCAGAAGAGCCCAGTTGGCGCCTATCATAAGGGGAGTTTCGAATATTTTAGGTCCCAGGCCTGTTTCGTATCTGTAAATTCCGAAGATCCTTCCGGTTTTTACACCTATTGCCTCTATAATGAATGCTGTAATGAAGATGAATAGAAAAAAGAGGATCTCTTTAATTAAATCATAAGGTTTATGAAAGAGTAACAAAGCAGCAATGCTCAACAACAGGGCAACAGGAGTCAGTGAAGTGAATGTTCCCCGTGAAGCCGGTAATGCAATTCCGGTCATACCAACTGAGAAAAATATCACCAGCAGGATCTTCGCTGTCAGTGTTCTGTCAGAAAAGAAATTCCTCATGCCGGATTATCCTTTTTACTATTACCCTGTTTGCTAAAGCAATTCATTAACATAAGGTTTATCATTATCATGCTGAAGCCGTATGTAAAATCCTCCACCGGAATTGTGATAAGTCTTAAGCCGGTAATTTCATCCGGATTGTACCAGACCACTTCACCTTCGATGAAGCTGCCTGTAAGTATTCCATTAACGATTATAAAAGGGATCAGGATTATCAGGAAGGATATGTAAAACCTGTTCAGAAGCCTGTCTTTAATAATTGAAGAAAAAACAAGAACAGCTATCATCAGTACAAAATAGACAAGAGTGTATGACCTTCCGGGGTGGGTAAGGATACCAAGGGCCAGAACCAGAATCAGTGTGATTGTAATTCCGTTTGTAACCCTGTCGGGAAGCCCTTTTCCCGGGAAATATGCGATCAGGACATAATGGATGAAAATGCTCGCATAGGGGATCACTATGAAAAACAACAATTCTTCAAGAGGAAGACCCGCCAGTACAATTCCGGAATGATAGTCGGGATTGAATCCCCAGATTGCCCGTTTTGCAAACCAGATATCGAAAGCCACGAAAAAGGCGCCGGTGATGAACAGCGAAGGGATCAGATACGGCCAGTGTTTATAGAACGCCACCTTTCTGTCGAAGCTGAGCGCCAGCGGGAGAAACAATGAACTTATAAGAAGAATCAGATAAAGTGGCATGCTGCTTATTTGAAATACCTTCTGCTGAAGATAAGGAGGCCGTAATTATTGAAGTCCTTGATGTTTTTTGGTTTATGATGTGCCATGTGTGCTTTCTTCAGGGCTTTGACATAGGCGCTTTTCGGATTTGAAAAGAAGGGAAGCCTCTGGTGATAAACAACATCGTGAAAAACAAAATATGTAAATCCGTACAGTGTAATTCCGGCGCCGATTGCAATCATGTAAGGGTTCACAGCCAACAATCCCCAGATAATCAGGATTATTGCAGGAGTGGCGTAGATAAGGAAGAAGTAATCGTTCTTCTGCAGCACCGGTTTGCTTGCAATGTCGGTAAGATGGTGATCCTTGTGAAGAGACCAGAGAAATCCATGCATTACATACTTGTGGTTTGACCATGCAACGAATTCCATGAAAGCAAATGAGGCGACTAACAATATTATGATCTTGATTATCATTTAAATAAATTTAGTTTACAAACCACGTATGCTTTAATCAGCAGGCACAGTTTAACAAAATCGGGCACCCTTACCCTTTGCTTCATGAGTTTTTCTGCTGGTGTTCTTTTTATAATTTTCAGCAGTTTTCTGTAATAGTAAAATGCAGTAAGGACACCCAGACGTGAGTTATCGGGAAGTTTTCTTATTCCTGCGATCGCGTCTTTAAACTCCTCTTCAACATCATCTGCTATCTCCTTTTTTGCTTTTTCATCTAACCCAGAGGTGATTGAATTATGGAAATATTTCCTGTTAAGGATTTTTGTATCATCCTGGATGTCGCGAAGGAAATTCACTTTCTGAAAGGCCGATCCCAGTCTTTTTGCAGGCGCCTCAAGCTCATTATAAAGGGTTTCATCACCAAGCACGAATACACGCAGGCACATCAATCCCACAACTTCTGCAGAGCCATATATATATTCTGCAGTTTCGTTTTTAGTGTTATGGTCCTGCTTTACAAGGTCGGTCTTCATGCTTTTCAGGAAAGACTGGATGAGATCATCAGGGATGCCGTACTTCCTTACGGTAATCTGGAAAGAGTTTAGTAAAGGATTCAGGCTTATTTCCGACCCGACTGCTTCATAATAGTCCTTTTCAAATTTGTCGAGAAGGTTCTTCTTGTCGTAGTCGTGAAATGTATCCACAATCTCATCGGCAAATCGTACGAATCCGTAAATGCTGCAGATTGCATCACGGATACCTCTGTCGAGCAACCGGATAGCGCTTGAAAATGAAGTGCTGTACGATCTTGTAACCAGACAGCTTGTTTTGAAAGAGATCTCATCGAAAAGGTTCGGCATTCAGATATAAATTATCCTTTTTACTAATCTGCAAGCAGTTGGTGTCGTTTCAACCCTGCTGCAAATTAATACTAAAATTTTAAAAGTAAAATCAGCATCCGAAAAAATTTAGTTATCTTTTGGTCCTAAAACTCATGACTTATGAAAGTAAGGAAAAGTGTTCTCATCTTTGCTGCCCTTGCTGGGTCATCCTTCCTTGTAATCACCGTATTAACTGCTTTCAACCGACTCATTCCACAGGAGGATCTCAAAAGCAAATACGCCTATAAGGATTTTGAATCAGCAAAGAAGTGCAGATCGTGTCATCCCGGCATTTATGAACAATGGTCCCAGGCCATGATGTCGCAGGCATACACTCATCATTGGGATGAGATAGAGTACTTCGAACTTGCCGTACCTCATGCTGCAGCCAAGCCTGACCTTGCAGGCCCTGTCGATGGCTGCAACGGTTGCCACGCGCCGCTGGCTTTTATGGGAGGGAAGCAATTTCCGCCGCCGCGCCCATCGGAAAAAAGCATGGCCAACGAGTCTGTTTCGTGCGAAGTGTGCCATCTTACTCAGTCGGCACAGACCGATCCGCCTTTCAACTTCAGCTATCTCATCGAACCGGGGATGACAAAGTATGCAAGGCGTACCCCGGCTGTGGAATCACCTGCTCATAAAATAGTTACAAGTGATTTCTTCCGCACGACCGAATTCTGCGGTAACTGTCACAACGAAAAAAATCCGTTCGGCGTATGGGTGAAAAGCACTCAGCTTGAGTGGAAAGAGGGCCCTTATGCAAAGGAGGGGGTCCATTGCCAGGATTGCCATATGCCGGTTGGAGGACCATACCTGAATGCTTTGATGACAAAACCCTATGATGATTCCAGGCTCCATCTTTTCCATGGTGCACATGATCCGGGAAAAGTAAGGGGTACAATTGAGGTACGGATTGAACCGGATATCAGGGATGCTGAGCCGGGTGAATCGGTTATTTTTACAGTTGCCCTGTTCAACCAGAAAACCGGGCATAAATTTCCCACGGGATCCGTTGAAGACCGTATAGCATGGCTTAATGTTGAGGCTACCGACGCAAAAGGGAAGGTATATCATCTGAATGTCGACAAAAAAGGATTTGAGGGAGAAGAATATACTATTGCCGGCGATTACCTTGCATACCAGGATATGGGAGTGCCGCTTGGACAACCCGATTTCAAGGGAGTGCAGCGCGACGGGATACCGTCAGGCAACAGGATCTTCAGGATGCCGTATTTTGATCCTGAAGGCAGGATGACTATAATGCAGTGGAACACTGCCAAACAGGGAGTTGATTACCGGATAGGCCCGAGGGAAACGAAAGTGGAGCGCTTTACTTTCAAAGTCCCCTATGATGCTGCTCCCGGAAAAATGGTTGTAAAAGCTACACTGAACTACCAGCTTCTCGTGAAGCCTGTTGCCGATCTTCTCGAAGTGCCGGAGGATGAATCGGAGATCAAGCTTGTAAACGAGCATTTTACATCTTTGGAAATATATCCGTAGTGAATTAAAGTTACAGATTTCAACATCACAAACCTATTTCATTATAACCATGAAGAACTCAGGATTTTTGAAGGTTGTAAGCCTTGCATTTGTTCTCGGCTGTCTGATTCCGGCCCCCGCTGCCAATGGCATTCCGGCCTTCGCAAGGAAATACCAGATAAGCTGCCAGGTATGTCATTCCCCTGCAATGCCAAGGCTGAAGCCATTTGGCGATGATTTTGCAGGCAACGGATTCAGGCTGACTGAATATGAATCGCCAAGATACTTTGTCCAGACAGGAGATGACAGGCTGTCCCTGTTCAGGGAACTCCCCCTCGCAATAAGGGCTGATGGCTTTGCTTCATATAATTTCAATAATGAAGGGACTCCGGATTTTGCCGCACCTTTTGTTTTGAAGATCCTTTCCGGCGGTGAGCTTTCCGACAATTTATCATATTATTTCTATTTCCTGATGAACGAAAGAGGATCAATTGCCGGCCTTGAGGATGCCTTCCTGATGTATAATGATTTCCTGGGATCAGGAATTGATTTGTTCGCAGGCCAGTTCCAGGTCTCTGATCCTCTTTTTAAGGG
>CAZKTX010000028.1:14546-22195 GCA_964555805.1 uncultured Rikenellaceae bacterium | reverse complement strand
GAACTAATTTACTCTCCCAAAGGGGATATGAGCAAATGGTACCTGACGGGGCTTATTAACTGGGTTGATTCGGATCTGGATTATCTGGATTACACTTCCGCGACACTTCATTATGGTTATATTCTAAGACGCAATCTGAGGGTTGTCGGAGAATTTACCCAGCAATTCACGGGCACCGATTATGGTAAAGTGAGTGTCGGGATAATCACGGCGTTCTGATTTTCGCCTGCTAACTCTTCTGAAGGAATTTCTTCAGCTTGCACTTCTTCAGTAGCCTGATCCCTTCTGCAACGGCTTTGGCATTAATAAGTGCCCCGGCTTCAGTTGTGTGGGTATGATCCGTCAGAAAAAGCTTTGTTGTGACTTCCTCCTGTCCCAGGGCTTCATATTTCGCCGCAATGATCTCATTCAGGTCTATGAAGCCGGCTCCGGTGGTCTCAGCAGTTTCCCTGGCCCAAAGCCCGTAATCAGCAGATGCCCTTACTACCTTTCCGTCTTCCCATACATTTCGCGGCACAAGCGAGCATATTACAGGAATGGCCCCCCGGGACCTTGCGTCGGCTATATATTTCCGTAAATACCAGCCATATGTATGAACCGTCTCATGCTGCTTTGTGAGAATATTGTCAATCTCCTCGGTTTCCTCGCCGGTTCCCTTAAGGGTTCCTCTTGCCCGGCTGTCGTCGTTAACCGGACTGCTGTCGTTATGACCGAACTGGATTAATACATAGTCTCCCGGTTTCAGCCGGGCCAGAACATTGTCCCACAGTCCCTGGGTTATAAAAGTCCTGCTGCTTCGTCCTCCCAGGGCGTAGTTAAGGATTGATACCCTGGAAGTGTCGAACTTAGAGTGAAGGTATGCCCCCCAGCCCCAGAGTCCTCCATCGCCCAGACCGGATCCGTTCTTAACAGTTGAATCGCCGATAAGATAAATCACAGGTTTGTCCTTTTTTTCAGGAAGGTTTGCAGCAGAAAGTAGTAATACGGCGAATGTCATGATTAAATAACGATGCATGATACTTCAAAAGGTTGTTTGTGAGGTAAAGATATGTAAAAAACAGAAACCCCCTTTCCGGAGGGGAAAGGGGGCACTGTCGTCATGAATATTGTTTATTTCCTTCTTGAGGAAGGAGTTTCAGTCTTTTTGTCATCCCTGGCTTTGGCTACACCGCCGCTGCCCTGCCTCACAACTGTCTCCTTTGCAACTTTGCTGTCGTTGCTCCTGCGGGATGAAGCAGCCGGTGCGGAAGTCTCCTGTCTGCTGCTTCTTGCCGATTCAACCCTTGGTCCGGCCTGTGAGGTGGTTGCCGGTTTCGAGACCGAAGTCCCGGATGACCTCCTGCTTGTGCTCTGACCTTCAGATGAACCGTTACCTGCTCCGGGGTTGGCAGTTGCGGCCGGCCTTCTCTCGGTACCGCTGTTGGTACCGGATCCGGTTGTTGACCTTTCCCTTTCGGGATCGCTGTTCGACCTGGTCCTCTGGCTGCCGGTTGTAGCCGGCTGGGTTCCTGTCGTAGTCGACCTGCGGGCGTTTCCGCTGCTCTGGCCTGACTGGTTTGTGCTCCTTGTGGTTTCAGTAGCCGTTCCGCCCGAACGCCTCGAGGTGCTGGTTGATGTTCCGGCATTCTGCCTGAGCTGTTCAGCCTGGGAAGCGCTTCTCCTTGTACCGGATGTGCCTTGCTGGGTCATCGTCGATGCCCTGTCGGGGTTTACCTTGGCATAAAGAGCTTCGCCTTCTCTCCTTGACTCGGGACGCGAGTAGGTGGATTTGTATTTGCCCTCATTTATTTTTTCTGTGACATTTCTGGAGTACATCCTCTTGTCACGGTAGTAGTAGTCGTTCCAGCCGCTCCACCTCGGGGTGTGGTATACCCTGTAGTGAGCGTAGTATGTAGGATACCAGTTGTAGTGATATCCGTAGTAGTAGTGGTAGTAATACGGGCTCCAGGGGCGCCAGTAGGAGGGGTAGTAACCCCAGTACCACGATGAGTGCCATATTGAGTAGTTGGGGAGGTAGATGTACCTTACAACCGGCCAGGCGTCAATTGCCACGTAGGTGGTTCTGACTGACTGCACATTCTGCTTTTTAGCCCTGCCTGTATAGCCCGGATTGGGGGTTTCGGCATAGTAGGGTTCAATAATGTAGTTTCTGCCGTAAAGAGCTTCATCACCTATCAGCTGTATCTGCACCGCGCCGTTGCGAAGCTTTTCGACTGTAAAGACAGCTACATCCTGGCTGTCATCGCGGTCGAGCACTGCCTGCAGCACTATTGTGTGAACATCGCCTTTAACATAGTCGATCACCTTTACGTAATCGATGTAGTTATCGTTGTTGAGGTCCAGGTTGTTTATCCTGGAGTTTTCGTCGTTAAGGCTTCTTTCGAAACCTTCGAGGGTTTCAGACTGCTGGAATAAATTCATTACTGCGTACAGGTTGAAGTTATCCCCGGGGAGTCCGAGATATTCATCAGGATAATCCTGAGCTTTTGCTGCTGTCCCGATCGCAACAATTGCTGCGAGAATCGAGGTGATTAAGAACTTTTTCATGACGTTGTTGTTTAAAGAACTTGTTACAACCTATCTATGGCAAAACCTGTGCCAATCCTTTTTTAACATTTCAGACCATCCAATTTCAGAAGTATAAACAAGCTTATATTTAAATAATTATCTTTGATATGAAATAAATCTTCCTATGCCATGATCAAATACATAAACATAGTACTTTTTACGGGGATGCTTGTGATGAACTACCTGGCAAATGCCCTTCCTCTTAACGGCAAAAACACAGGTGAATTGTCCGACTCCTTCCCCAACCTCTTTGTTCCGGCCGGACTTACTTTTTCAATCTGGGGAGTGATTTACATCCTCGTACTACTTTATGTAATTTTTCAGTTCAAGGACTCAAATTCACTGGCAGTGTCGCAGATCAGCCTTGCTTTTGGAATTTCGTGCGTCCTGAATGCTCTCTGGATAGTATTCTGGCATTACGGGAAACTGCCCCTTTCCCTTCTTGTAATGGCCGGATTGCTTGCTGCACTTATTTATATAAATATTGCAATCCGTGATTTGCCTTTTGGAATCATAAAGGCTTCCTTCGGAATTTACCTGGGTTGGATCTGCATTGCAACAATAGCCAATGTTACCGCTTTGCTTGTGAACTACGGATGGGACGGATTCAATATCTCACACGAAGCTTGGACAATTATAATGATAGCGGTAGGAACCCTTCTTGTAGCCCTTACAATTTACAGGTTTAAGAATCCCTTTGTAGGAATTGCCGTTGTCTGGGCTTTTCTGGGAATTGCAATAAAACGACAGGCGGACTACAGAACAATTCTGATCGCTGCAGTAATTGCGATGGTTCTTATAAGTGGAGTAACAATCTGGGGTTTTATGAGGAAAAGCATCGTTTAGCAGGGAATTTCCGCCTGCCAGCCCCGGGATCTGATGCTTCCAGGGCAGTAAAGCTATCATTTAATAAGTCTTGAAAGATCATTTTCCGAAACAACAGGATGGATTCCGTCTGTCTTTTTGTTCCGGACATAATCTGCCAGCGAGCCTGCAAAAAGGATGATTCCTGACGGGAAAATTCTTTTCAGACTATTGACGAATTCTTCACAGTCACCCACAGAGAGACCCGAAAGGGTCCCTGTAATAATGAAATCAGGATTCCAGGTTTTTACAACGGTGTCCACTGCATTCAGCGGAGTTGATTGCCCGAGATAAAGAACATCGTGTCCCAGTGACCGGACTATATAAGCATAAAAGAGCAGACTCAGGTCATGATATTCATTCTCAGGCAGGAACATAAGAATTTTTTTTCCGGAAGCTGATTTTACAGGTGAAAGATTGTCATACGCAGACATCAGCTTTCTTCTGATTATCTCCGAAATGAAATGTTCTGATGAGACGTCTGCCGACCCGGTATGCCACATGACGCCTACCTGGCGGAGAAAGGGAAAAACAACTGATGTGATCGTTCTTTCAAAACCCTTCTTTATAACTGATTTCAACAGGATCTCATTAACTGCGGCTTCATTGAATTCTGACATTGCTTTTACAAGAGAACTGATCAGTACCTCACTATCGGCAATGCTCCCCGCAATTCCGGCTGCGTTCTCTTTGAGATCGCGGTCGGGCATTGAAGCAATTGTAGAAATTTTGTAACCATACTTGTTAAGGGTGGCAACATTGATGAGCTTTTTCAGATCTTCACCGGTGTACCATCTTCTGTTGCTATAAGTACGGTTAGCCGTTAGCAAACCGTATCTTTTTTCCCAGACCCGGATTGTGTCGGTCTTGATTCCAGTAAGCCTTTCGAGATCAGTCAGCGTATAAGTTGCCATGTCCGGAATGTTTTAGTGAGTATAAAGTTAAAAAAATCCCGCATGGGCGGGATTCCTTTAAAAAGCTCATTTATTTTATTCTTACGGTATCAGGACTTCATCAATCACATGTATGACTCCGTTGGCAGCCTGAACATCTGTTGCAATAATGCCGGTAGTGCCATTTATTTTAGGAGTTGGGGAAAGAGTTACATCAATATCACCATTGAGTGTCGCGACTGCTCCTGCCGTGAGCTGGTTTGACCTTACGTTGCCGCTTACAACATGATAAAGAAGTATTGGAGTGAGCTGTTGTGCGGTAAGGTCATTGATGCCTGTTACTCCCAGAGCGGTAAAGAGGGCTTCAAATGCTGCGTTTGTAGGAGCAAATATCGTAAATGGACCAGCTCCCTTGAGTGTTTCAACAAGATCTGCTTTCACGACTGCCTGAACCAGAATGCTGAATGAGTCATTATTAAGAGCATGGTCGACAACTGTCGGAGGGAGCAGAACCTTGTCGATTGCATGTATGACACCGTTTTTAACATCAACGTCAGCAGCAATTACAGAAGCTTCTTTATTTATCTTCACACCGCCCGTCAAACCTACCTTCAAAGCAGAAAAACTGCCCTGGGCGGGACTTATAGTACTGTAGTATCCTTCCGTAAGCATGTTTGCTTTTTTCTCCTCTCCGAGTACATGGTATAAAAGTATGGGAGTAAGAGTTGCCGCGCTCAAATCTGAAATTCCGCTTACTCCAAGCTGTGTGAACAGTTGATTGAATGCAGCATTAGTCGGTGCGAAAACCGTAAAGTTGCCTTCACCGTTAAGTGCGCTGACAAGATTGGCTTTTGCAAGTGCCTCTACAAGAATTGAAAAATTTGCTTCAGTGGAGGCGTATTGTGCAACTGTCATTTCACTTACAGGGGTCATTTCATCATTTTCCTTTTCGCATGAACTCAGGGTAAATAAACCCGTCATCACTGCAAGGGCTGTTATTAAGGTTGTCTTTTTCATTTTTTTGAGTTTTAAATTGATTATCATTTTGACAAGAAACATTGACAACCTCATTATTGTTCGGAAAAAAGACAATAAATGCGGACAAAACCCAAAATATTAACTTCTAATTAAGGGATAGACATTAATTAACACACTGTAATACATCAAATTGTGTACGTGTGTTAAAAAATGTTAAATATTTTCAGATATGACTGTCTGAAAAGATAGCATCACTGACTGGAGAGCTGTCAGCAGAGTTCCTGGAATGCCTTTCTGAATTCAAGGGGTTTGGAAATGTTGTGGAATATTTCCTTTGTTCCTCCGGTTCCGATAATTGATATGATTCCGTAGTTGAGGATCCTGCCCATAACCGACTGGTCGACGTTTACGGTTTCTATTTTGGAAAGGTTCATTTCGAATGTTCTTCTGGCTATAAACCCGGTTTTTATTATTATCCTCCGGTTTGTGATTACAAATTCCGACATCGCCCTTTGTATCCACGGAGCGATTGTGAGTGTGAAGAGCGATTTCAGGGTAATGAAGATCACCCAGTGAAATCGTGTTTCGAATACAACCGATTCATCCCTGATCAGGTGGTTGTCAACGTATCTGCCCATGATTTAATAGATTTTGAAGTATGTTTCTGCTTCATGTCCGTCACGATGGTTCAAATTTAACTTTTATATGGCAAACTGCAGATTACCGGAGCTCAAAAAATGAAAATGACAAATTGCACGGAATCTGACGAAACCTTGCGCGTGTTAATTTTATAACAAAGCAGTTGCAGGTTCTTCCAGAGCCGTTATGAAGTTACACGATACTGAAATTCATTATTGTTTCGAATACTCTTTCCCTTGTCTCAGCGGGTGAGGGATTCAGTTCTGCTGAAGTGAAGCTGCCGTTTTCCGGATCGATCCTTTCGAATACAATCAGATAGAGACTGAAGATAATCTCGAGGCTAAGCTTATATGATGGTTCCATCAAAGGGCCAATCCTCTTCATTATCTCAATTGTTTCCATCCTGTACTTGTCGGCAATCCCGCGGTATTCCCTGATAAGGTTCCTGAATCCGCCGGTAATCTGGCCTCCGTGCGCGATATAATTAAGATCCCGCCTTGAGAGGCCGTTTTTTCTTACAAGGTCATCAGCAAAGTAAGTCAGGTTGTTAAGCTGGTCTTTCTGAAAGTCCCTGATGATATGAACAAGGTAACTGAATATCGCGCAGGGTGTTGCCGCTTCCCTAACATCGAATTCAGGTTCAATGTATCCATCGCCGGCCTGTTTCAGACCGCTCAGGTGGACGAAAATAGAAGCAGGAGCGACCGAGGCTCCCTGGGAATATTCGATGAAATCCTCAAGAGTTCTGAAACCGTCGTTGTTAATGTCGTAGATCATCGATCTTGCAAATGATTCGAGTGTCCATAAGGGTATCCTGAAACGCTCCACTGTTTTTATCAGAGCCTCTTTTTCCGGGTTGCAATCATCTGAAATCACAACCATCCGGAGCCATTGGGCAACATCGGTCAGGAATGCCTTTCTCTCCTCAGGAGCTATGCTTTTGTTGGCAGCCTTGTGGTTGTCGATCAGATCATCGATCTTTCGCATGAACCTGTAGCAGGTCTTTGCTGCACAATACCTGTCGCTATCCCAGAAGCTGGCAGCTATCAGGATATTAGGGTGATCAATGATGCTGTCGAAATCGATTGAGTCGAAAATTTGCAGAAACTGCTCCCTGTAGGTGTTATTCTTCACTTATGCCGGATTTTCTTTTAATATTCTTTCAGTAACAAGTTTAGCGGAGAGAAGCACATTGGGTATTCCGTTGCCGGGGTGAGTACTGCCCCCGGTGAAATAAAGGTTGTTGTATTTATCGTGGCGGTTATGCGGCCTGAAATATCCCATCTGGAATATGTCGTGACCAAGGCTCCCGAAAACAGAACCTTTCGAAATATTGCATCCGTTTTCCCAGCTTTCGGGTGTGTGGCAGATTTCAAACTTTATATGATCTTCAATGTCGTCGAGTCCCTGTTTCCTTAGCCGGTCAAGAACAGCCTTCCTGGTCCTGTCCCTTATTTCTGCCCAGTCCTGAGGGTGTATACTGTCAATATGCCCCGTGCCAACTTCCACTGAAATTGTCTCCTGTCCTTCAGGTGCTGCTGAAGGATCGTGTCTTGCCGGTGCATGGACATAGAAACATGGATCATTTCCAACCGATTTTTGGTTGAATATTTTGTCAAGGCCTTCCCTGAAATTATCTGAGAGAAATACGTTGTGCTGGTCAAGCTGGGGGTACCTCCTGTCAACACCCCAGTGAAAGGTGATTGC
>CAZKTX010000028.1:11409-14446 GCA_964555805.1 uncultured Rikenellaceae bacterium | reverse complement strand
AAGAATGATCCTTCGGTCAGTTCAGCCGCAGGTATCATCGAGAACAGGGCCGGGGAGTTGAAAGGGTTCTGGCCTACATATATGTTCTGAAAGGTATAAGCCATCCGCAAATGTTCGTTTCTGAAAAACCGACCTGCATATCTGTAATGTGGTGTGAAAGCCTTCAGCTGAAACAGCAGTGGTATATTCTTCAGATTTACCATCTGGAAAAGGTTGTAGAAGTTGCGTGCAACAAGCATCCTCATGCCAAGATTGTAGATCCTGTAGCCGCTTTCAACATAGTCTCTTTCCCTGACGAAACAACCCGGTTCAATTTTCTCGAGTTGCTGCCTCATTTTCTCGCTGTCGGAGCTGAAGTCAAGCCTGCTGCAGTCGTCGAAGAAGATTGTATAAAGGTTTTCAAGGGGCAGGATGTCTTTTCCTTCCCTTAGTTCAATACCAAGCAGATCAAATACTTCATGGTAAACACCCGGCATCATAAGCATTGTGGCGCCAAGGTCAAACCGGTGGCCGTCGCGGATGAGCTGACCGCAGCGACCTCCGGGAGCGGAATTCTTCTCATGAATGCTTACACTGTACCCGTGTTTGGCAAGAAAGACGGATGCAGCCAGACCCCCGATTCCGGCTCCGATTATAATTGCAGTTTTTTCCTTCCCCATTGTACTACATCAGATTCTGTATTCAAAATCCACATAAAGACGGAAGAAAGTTTCAATTGTTCCAATTTACACATGATAAAATTAGGTTTTCTTTTAATTTGATGCAAAATCATTTTGGCTTTATTTGCCATCTGTTTTCTTATAAATGACCCTGAAGAGAGGGGTTTCCCTTATAATTGAACTAAAATTGAAAGAAATTGTGAATAGTGGATTGGACGAATTCTTATCTTTAACCTGACAGGTGAATTAGAAATAGCAGTCATCCGGCGTTCATATAATCAAGGTTATAATGAAAACTCTAAAATTCACTTTAAAGCTTCTGCTTGTTCTTCTGGCGGCTTTAATAATATGGGTTTTGTTTCCCAGGACCTGGTCGGCCCTGAATCCTGATAAACCGCCTTTGGGCTATCATTTCATGCCTCCGCTCAGGATCGCTTTGCTTACCGGTCTTGAGAAGTTTGTGAATACATCTCCTGACTTACCGGATGACATTGAAGCGTTCACTGATATCGAATACGGAAACGCTGGCGGTAAGTCATTGCAGCTTGATATTTACAGGCCAAAGTATTCTTCAGAGGCCTTGCCTCTTCTTGTTTTCATACATGGTGGCGGCTGGCAGGGGGGTAAGCGATCGGATTACCTTGTGTATCTAATTCACTTTGCTAAAAAAGGGTATGCCACCGCTACTATATCATACAGGTTAATTGCCGATGCTCCATATCCTGCCTGTGCTGAGGATGTAAGGGATGCAGTTAAATGGTTAAGCTTTAATGGCGGCAAATACGGGTATGATCCTCAGAAGATTGCGTTGATTGGTGGCTCGGCTGGAGGTCATCTGGCGTTACTTGGAGCTTATGGCTGGGGTAATGCTGCCCCGGGAAAGGATCAGGTTGAAGGATCAGGCCCGGTAAGCAGGATAAAGGCAGTGGTTGATTTGTACGGCCCGGTTGATCTCACAACCGAATATGCCAGAAATCATCCGCTTGTTACCGCCCTGATAGCAGGATCATGGGATGAATCCCCCGGGCTGTACAGGGAAGCATCTCCCATAACTTATCTGGGCAGTGATGATCCTCCGACACTTATATTTCATGGGACCTCTGACAGGCTGGTTCCTGTCAGCCAGTCGGACGATCTGAAAATAAAGCTCGATTCACTCGGTGTCCCAAGTGAATACTTCAGGCTGCCATTGTGGCCTCATTCAATGGATATGGATGAAAGAGTAAATGTCTTCTGCCGTAACAGGATGGAGGAATTTTTCAGGAAGTACCTTTTTTAGCATTCATTTTTTATGGCGTTTCATCACTTCGCGCCAGTTTGTTATTATTATCCCGTTGTCGGCAAAGAATTTTTTTATAACCGGATCGGAAAACATCTGTGCTTCCCAGACCCTCTGCTGCCATGAACCCGTTATTGTTTTAAGGTTGTCTGTCTCCACCGAGGGATGGAATATAATCTCTGTAAGTCCCGGATTGAGTGAACCGAGAAGCTTGAAGAAGTTGTCCCTCTTGTTCTTGTAGCTGTCTCCGTCAGGGACGCTTGAGAAAAAGTCGAGTTTTGGAAGCGAATAAGCGGCAACCATGTCAACAACCTCCGGCGTGAGGGGGTATCCCGATTTCCTGAAGAACTCCGCAACTTCCGGGTCCGACAGATCAATCGCATTTGCCGGTATCCCGTATTCCTCCGCGATCTTCAGGAATACCTTTACATATTCGGGTGACCCGTACATTGTACCCATGTGGGTATCAATGTGGGATGGCCTGTATCCTGCCGCGATAACCTTGTCTATCTGAGCGCGGACTTCAGTTTCAATTTCTTCAGCGGCGGCATGGGTTACAACTTCGGGTACGCTGTGCCACATCATTCCATCGGGATCGATCAGACCAGGTACTTTTGCCGGATCGGCAACTGGGGCCCAGCGCCAGGTTTTCCATTCGCTTGTTTGTGTAAGGTGGACGCCTATATCAGGAGAATCCTGGGTCTTTGCCCATTCAATCATTTCCATTGCATCGGCACATGGCACCATAACTGCCGCCGACCTGACATCACCGGTTTCGAAATAGTGTTTCACCGCAATGTTAGCCTCCTGGCACATTCCTGCATCATCACAGTGGAGAATTATTACCTTGCTGCCTTCAGGGAATCCCAGTTTTTCGGCGTTTGTGTTCTTATTTTCAATTAAATCCGCTTTCTTTTGAGGACTTTTTCCAGACCTGGTGCATGCCGGTAAAAAGATTAACAAGGCGATAACAATATAAAATACTGATCTGCCTCCCGAGTGATTACAAATTGTGTGTCTCATAAAATTGTTGAATAAAATCATAACCTTCACGCCCGCCTTCACGCCCGCCTTTACGCCTTTATGCCTTCCCGCCTTT
>CAZKTX010000028.1:4813-11309 GCA_964555805.1 uncultured Rikenellaceae bacterium | reverse complement strand
TTTATGCCTTCCCGCCTTTCCCTCAATTATCATCGATGGCCTCAGTGAGTTTCTTCACAACCCTGAACTGGTTGAAAAACTCTTTTGCAATAACCCTGAGCAATGTGTAAACAGGAACAGCGAAAAGCATGCCTACGAATCCTGCAATTCCACCTCCGATAATTATTACAAGGAAAATCTCAAGGGGGTGCGATTTCACGCTCCTGGAGTAAATAACCGGGATCAGAATGTTGTTATCTATAAAGTTGACACCTGCAAAGGTTCCAAGCAGTTTAAGTGAAGCCGGCAGCAGTTCATCATAGGATCCGGCAGCCATTATGGAGACTGTTCCCAGGATTAGTCCTATCACACCGCCGATAATCGGGCCGATGTATGGGATTATATTCATTAGTCCCACAAAGAAACCTATCAGGAGGGCATTCTGGAAACCGAAAATCCTCAGCATGATTGCAACAAGGGTCATTACCCCGATCACTTCCAGGAGGACGCCGAGGTAGTAACGGATCAGCAGGTTTTTTGAGTCTTCAACCACTTTCCTTGTAGCAAGGTGGTGTTTTTCGGGAATGAAAAGAAGAAGCCCATCCTCAAAAAGATTTTCGTCTTTCAGGAAGAAGAAGGAGATGAAGAGTATTGAGAAAAGTCCGACAAAGATATTCCCTGCGATGCTGAGGAATTTGCCAAGAGCGGAGCCGATGCTTCCGAGATTTATCAGTTCCCTGAGCCTGGCTACTGCGAACTGATCAATTGTTTCTCCGGCGGGGATAGCGCCGAGCTCATGAAGCCTGGCATCGATCCAGTCGAGTGGACCCTGAAGATTGTTCACAAGTGCATTCACATCGATTGAGGATACAGTTTCGGCCTGTTTAATTATCATCGGGACAATTACAGCCACGAATCCTGCACCTATCAGTACAAGCACAAGCATTGCCAGCAGAGCGCTTGCAAGGCGCGGCATCCTAAGTTTACGGATGTGTATTTTGTCGAACAGAGTCACAAGGGGTTGGCCGACAAATGAAACCATAGCGGCAATCAGTACCCATACTATGATGTAGGAGAATCTCCAGATAAGATATCCTAAAATAAACAGAACAAGGATGTAGCCGGTATACTTCAGAACCTGTTTCATTCGGGCCTGTATTTATTAAGCTATAAATTTACAAAAAACATATCACCGGGATTTTTTAAACCTTAATAAAAAAACAAGCATCAGAATGGCTGATATTGATGCTGTGACCGCCCCGAAGTAAAACGGGACCGATGAGTTTACCTTGTCGTACAGGACTCCTGCTATCAGACTTGCAGGCAGCAGCGTTATCCCCAGAAGTCCGTTATAGATGCCCAGGCCGGTTCCCTTTTTATTACTGTCGATGCTGTCGGAAATGAAAGCCTTCTGAATCCCGTCGGTGGCGGCTGAGTAGATACCATAAAGAGCAAAGAGCGCTATCAGGGCGCCTTTTCCTTCAGAAAAGCCGAATCCGAAGTAAACCACGGCATAGATAAGAAACCCGGTTATCAGAATCTTTTCCTTCCCGATTCTGTCGGCCAGCGATCCCACCGGGATTGAAGCAACCACGGAAACAGCATTTGTAAGAAGAAAGACAAGCGGTATGAAAGCCACCTTGAGACCTGCCTCATTTGCCTTCACAAGAAGCAGGGCATCTGTTGAATTACCAAGTGTAAAGATGAAGACAATGGCCAGGAAGAACCAGTACTTTGGAGGGAAATCCCTGAAATGGAATTTATTGAACAGTTCATGTTTTTGTTTACCGGCTTCCTTAATTCCGAAGGCTATTACTGCTATTGCCAGTAAGGCCGGAATCCCTGCAATAAGGAATATGAGCCTGTAGTTGCCAGGTAGGGCGGTAAGCATAAAGAAAGCTATCAGCGGTCCTGCAATTGCCCCGCTGTTATCCATTGCCTTTTGCAAACCGAAGCTTCTGCCGCTGTCGCCCTTTACAATCGATCCTGCAATAAGGCTGTCGCGGGGAGCTGTGCGGATGCCCTTTCCGAACCTTTCGGCGAATCTCAGCAAAAGTACCTGAACCGGGGATACAACTGTTGTATAAAGAGGTATTATAAGTGCCGAAAGGCCATAACCGATTAGCATGAACGGTTTGTTCCTGCCTATCCTGTCGCTCCAGAAACCCGAAACGGCCTTAACCAGCGATGCAGTGCTCTCGGCGATCCCTTCTATAAGTGCAAGGCTCGTTTTTGATGCGCCGATCGACAAAAGGAACATTGGCATAACAGAATAGACCATTTTGACCGAGGTATCGGTCAGGAAACTTGTAAGGCCTGTAAAGAAGATATTCCTGGAGAATCCGAATAAACTCTTCCCTTTAACGCTGTCAGTCGTTTTTCTCATCCCTGGTTGTGTTGATTCTTAACAGTTTAAAGATATCTACGACCAGAATGGGGAGAAGTGACATCACACCAACTATAAGCCAGTGTTTGCCGTCGAGTTCGACAAGGCTGAAAGCTTCCCTGACGGGAGGGATCAGGAGAACAACCAGTGCAAGGCCTGCTGAAACCAGAATTGCACCTACAAGGGGCAGGTTCTTAAACGGGCTTATTGCCAGGGAAGATCTTGTATTTGAATGCAGATTCCTTACATGCATCAGTTGTGCGAACATAAGTGTGGCAAATGCCATTGTCTGACCGAGTTCCACACCCTGTTCACGCAGGCCGGCAATAAATGCAGCAAGCGGTATTGCACCTATCATAATTCCCATGTATACGACCCGCCATATCATGCCGTTTGTCATAAAGCCTTTCTTCGAATTTCGCGGCTTACGGTTCATTATGTTCGGCTCAGCCGGATCGATGCTCAGCGCAAGGGCGGGCAGGCTGTCGGTCACAAGGTTAACCCAGAGAATATGAATCGGAAGCAGGGGTATGCCCAGGTTGAATACCGATGTCACAAGAAGCAGAAATATTTCGCCGATATTCGTTGAAAGCAGGAAAGTTATTGCCTTGAGTATGTTATCGTATATCCTTCGTCCTTCCTCTACTGCCGATACTATTGTTGCAAAATTGTCATCAGTGAGGACCATGTCGGCTGCGCCCTTGGCTACATCCGTTCCGACTATCCCCATTGCAGCTCCGATATCGGCCTGTTTGAGCGCCGGGGCGTCATTTACCCCGTCGCCTGTCATTGCAACAACCTCATTGTGGCTCTGCCATGCCTTAACAATACGAACCTTGTGCTCTGGTGCAACCCTGGCATAGACTGAATATCTTGAAACATTCTCCCTGAACTCCTCTTCGCTTATCTTTTCGAGTTCGGCCCCGGTTATGGCAGTATCTCCATCCCTGAAGATACCTATTTCGCGGGCTATGGCCATGGCGGTTCCCTTATGATCGCCGGTTATCATTACAGGCTTTATGCCTGCAGTCCGGCATCTGGCAACAGCATCAATAACTTCAGGCCGGGCCGGATCGATCATCCCCAGCATTCCGATAAATATAAGACCGTTCTCGAGATCTCCTATCGACACGTTGCCGGGGGCCGAGGGCAAATCCTTATAGGACATTGCAAGCACCCTGAGTGCAGAATCAGCCATCTTATCGTTGGCGCTCCTTATATTCTCAAGGTCATCACCTGTAATAGCCCTTACGGTTCCTTCCATTATTATCTTGTCGCATACACTCAGAACTTCCTCCAGTCCTCCCTTAACGTTGACCCTTGTACTGTTTTCCGACATTCTGTTCACGGTTGTCATTCTTTTCCTTTCGGAGTCGAAAGGTATTTCAGCCACGCGCGGGAATTCTTTTTCCACGACATCCTTGTGCATGTTGTAGAGAATCCCGAAGTCAAGCAATGCAGTTTCGGTGGGATCGCCTGTATATTCAAACTTGCCGTCCTCGTTTGTCCTTACCCGGGCATCAGCGCAAAGCACAGAAATCAGAAGCAGTCTTTTTTCCTCATCATTCAGGACTGTTGCAGGGGAGGCTCTGTTTATTACATCGTGTTTGTGATTTACATAAGCCTCCACAATTGTCATCTTATTCTGGGTCAGGGTGCCGGTTTTGTCGGAACAGATTACAGTGGCGCTTCCAAGTGTTTCGACGGATGGGAGGGTACGTATTATAGCGTTACGTTTAACCATCCTCTGCACGCCTATTGCAAGGACAACAGTTGATACTGCAGGCAGGCCCTCGGGTATGGCTGCAACAGCAAGGCTGACAGCAGTCATGAACATATCTATGACAGAGTTGCCGTAAAGGATCCCGACAATGAAAATTACGCCGCAAATAATCAGGGCGGCTGTACCCAGTATCTTTCCAAGTTGTTCCAGTCGCCGGCTCATGGGAGTCTCGGTATCGTTTGTATTCTGGAGCATGTTGGCGATTTTTCCTACTTCGGTGAGCATTCCTGTGGAGACCACCACACCGCGTCCTCTGCCGTATGTGACCATTCCGCTCGAGAAAGCCATATTAATACGATCGCCCAGGGCAGGTTCAGTTGCTGTCAGAGGTTCGGTAGTCTTATCCACGGGCACCGATTCGCCTGTGAGGGCCGATTCCTGTATTTTCAGGTTGACAGCTTCCGTAAGCCGGATATCGGCAGGGATCACTGCCCCTGTTTCAAGAATGACTATGTCGCCCGGTACGATATCCTTTGTAGGAACCTCTTTTATTACACCGTCGCGGAGTACTTTTGTCAGAGGAGCGGCCAGGCTTTTCAGAGCTTCAAGCGAGGTTTCTGCTTTTCTTTCCTGGAATGCCCCAACGAATGCATTAACTATCAGGATTCCCAATATCACAAAGGTGTCAAGAAGGCCTTCGCCTTCCATCACCCCCACCACACCCGAAATCACGGCAGCTATCAGAAGAATGATTATCATAAAACTTCTGAACTGCCCGAAGAACATCGCGGCAAAGCTTTTCCTCCGTTTCGATAAAAGCTGATTATAACCGTGTTTTTCAAGTCTTCTTTTAACCTCTTCAGTAAGTAAGCCGGTTGTTTCATCGGTATTCAGATCTTTTAAAGCTTCACTGATGCCGAGATTGAAAAATTTAGTCATAAGATTTTGTTTTGGATGGATTACATTTTCTGTAGCCACCTTTACATAAGCAGCGCAAATGTAATCAGATTTTCTTTGCGTTTTAAATCCCGTAAATGATTCATCCTGACCAAAGGCGGTTATATTTAAGGCAAGGCTGGCTCTTTTCCGGGAGTAACATGTAAATATCTGATTTTAAGCTAAAATAATTTGGATCATTTTGTTTTTTTTATTAGGTTTAGAGGAATTTATAAAAACCTGAAGCATGTCAAGGAAATTACTCTATCTTCTGGGTATTTTGCTGACAATTCTGATCGGGACTATACTACACTGGCTTTTAAACTGTAATTGTGGACAGAAGTCAGGGGCAGCTTTGTCTGAATCCCCCGAACAGGCTATTGTCGCAGTACCTGGTGGCAATACCGGGCAAGTGCCCGCCGTTGTGCCTGACACTTCCGGGCAATTTGCCCTTATGAAGTTCAGGGAAATGTATAATGCCAATCCTCTGGTGTTATATTTTGCGACCGGTAAGACTGAAACACGGCTTACCGCGGAAGACCAGCAGCGTGTTGCTGAACTCTCAGGGTATATGAAAAAAGTGCCCGGGGCTGTTGTTACAGTTACAGGTCATACCGACAACACCGGCGATAAGCAGGGCAATGTAATTCTGGCAATGGACAGAGCCAGGTTTGCGGGAGCCAGACTCGCTGAAGGAGGTGTGGCTGAAAACCGGACAGAACTCCTATCCAGGGGACCTGATGAACCCGCAGCTGATAATGGGACCCCCGAAGGGAGGGCTTTGAACAGAAGAACAGTAATCCTCATCAAATAATTTTAATACAACCGAATATGTGTTTACTATGCATCCTGTTACCCGTTCTGGTAGGCCTGATTTGCGCCATACTCGGCTATCTGCTGGGCCGCCTTTCATCAAAGAACACCGATGAACTGATCCGCCTCCGCAGCGATCTCGAAGCATGCGGTAAGGAAAAGGAAAGACTGCATTCACTTAACGCCACCTTTAAAAACGACCTCGACGACTGGAAGTTGAAATTCAACTCTCTTCAGTCTGATTTCAACGGAATAAAGACTGA
Source organism: uncultured Rikenellaceae bacterium (assembly GCA_964555805.1). Classification (GTDB taxonomy): domain Bacteria; phylum Bacteroidota; class Bacteroidia; order Bacteroidales; family VadinHA17; genus LD21. Next base: position 5,209 of record CAZKTX010000028.1, on the reverse strand, counting down.
GAACGACGACTGGCGAAGCAAATACGGCAATCTCAAGACTGAATTTGACGATTTCAGGCTTAATCTAGCTTCTGCTCCTGCAGCTTCAACTTTTGATGCTGCTCTTGCAGCATCAGCCTTTGGGAAAAGGATCCGTCAGGATGACCTTAAGATTGTCGAAGGGATAGGACCCAAAATAGAAAAGCTGTTCCAGAAAGCTGGTATCGCAACCTGGAAAGCTCTCAGCGATACTCCGGTTGAGGCCTGCCAGAGGATTCTGGATGAAGCCGGCCCCAACTACAGGGTCCATAAGCCCGAAACATGGCCTGAGCAATGCCGTCTGGCCTTCCTCAATAAGTGGACCGAGCTGAAGGAATGGCAGGGTACCCTGAGGGGAGGAAGAAAGGAATAATACAG
>CAZKTX010000028.1:0-4713 GCA_964555805.1 uncultured Rikenellaceae bacterium | reverse complement strand
CACCAGTTCCAGATCTTCATTGAACCTATACGATTTCCCCTTTTCAGTTGCATCGAGCATAAACGTAAGGCCTTTACAGGAGAGCTTCAGGGGATTACCTAGCTTTGATGTGATTTTTGCACTTTTAAGATTGCCGTTTTCCCACTCGATATCGGCTTCAAACCCTCCTCTTGCCATTGCTCCCCGGATGTGGCCGGTCCTCCATTTCTCAGGCAGCGCCGGAAGCAGCTCAACTTCACCGGCATGACTCTGGATAAGCATTTCCGTAATACCGGCAGTACCTCCGAAGTTACCATCGATCTGGAAAGGAGGATGGTTGTCGAAAAGATTGTTGAGTGTCGATTTAGTGATCAGGGCGTATACGTTTTCGCAGGCTTTGTTGCCGTCCTTCAGCCGTGCGAAGAAATTGATTATCCATGCCCTGCTCCATCCTGTGTGCCCGCCGCCATGAGCCAGTCTGTATTCGATTGTTTTTCTTGCGGCCTCAAGTAACTCGGGATGCTGCTGTTGAGTTATCTGATTTCCGGGGTGCAATCCGTAAAGATGTGAGATATGCCGGTGACCGGGTTCCTCTTCCTCAAGTTCCGCTGACCATTCCAGGATTCTTCCGTCCGATCCGGTCCTTGTCGGAGTCAGTTTTTCAAGAGTCTTCTCAAGTTTTTTCCGGAAGGCTTTATCCGTGTTGAGGATCAGGCTTGCCTGAATTGTGTTCTGCAACAGGTCGCGGATTATCATATGGTCCATTGTCGGTCCCATAACAATGCTTGCGGTTCCCTCACCCTCAGGGATCCTGAAACTGTTCTCGGGCGAGATTGACGGACCTGAAACAAGATATCCGGTGCGGGGATCAGTCACCAGCCATCCTGTACAGAATTCCGATGATTCTTTCATGACGGGGTAAGCCTTGTTCCGGAGAAATTCAATGTCGCCGCCGAAGAGGTAATGATCCCAGATATTCTGGCAGCTCCAGGCTATCCCCATCGGCCACATGCCATAGCCCACTGCTCCAAGGGGCTCGGTGTAATGCCATACATCGGTTGTATAATGTGCCACGATGCCTTTCAGACCATAAACCTCACTCGCGGTTCTTCTGGCTGACGGCCTCATAGCATCGATGAAATCGGCAAAGGGAAGCGCCAATTCTCCGAGGTTTGTAATTTCGGCCGGCCAGTAATTCATCTGAATGTTAATGTTTATATGATAATCGGCGCTCCATGGAGGATTCAAACCGTCGGCCCATATTCCCTGAAGATTGGCAGGCAGGTTACCGGGACGGGAACTGCTTATCAGCAGGTATCTGCCGAACTGATAATACAGCTCAACAAGATCGGTGTCGTCATATCCATTCTGCATTGCCGTTATCCGCGCATCAGTAGGGAAGTAATTACCGTCGGACGATCCGAGATCGATCGAGAGGCGGTCAAAATAGCTTTTGTAATCAGCTACATGGTCGTTTCTGATTTCTGCGAATGGACGTGCTGATACTTTTTCAAGCCTTTCTTCGGACCGGGCCGATGGGTCAGAAGCAAAGTAGTCGGTTGATGCCGTAAGGAGGATAATTACAGAATTTGCTTTTTCTATTCTTATACTGTCACCTCCCGGAAAAACCGTTCCACCATCGTTCAACATCTTCAGTCTGGTTTCAATCTTCACGCCGTTGCCGTTTCCAACGTGTTCGCTCATTGAAATAAGGTTGCCCGACGCTGTTATCAGAGCCTTATTGCCGGGCCTTGAAATTCTTGCGGTAAACGTGATGGCTCCCGGTTTATCGGCCGAGATTCTCATCACAAGTGCCTGATCGGGGGCGCTCGAAAACACTTCCCGCCTGAAACTCGTTTGTCCCGATGAATAGGTCACAGTTGCGACAGCCTCAGAGATATCCAGTTCCCTTCGGTAATCAGAGATGCTGCCCGGATTGGAGAAATCGAGGATCAGATCTCCCAGAGTCTGGTAACTTGATGCATTATCCCTTTTGAAGCTTCCCAATATGCCATTCTGGGCAAGTTTTTCGGCTTCCGCATATTTCCCCTCAAAAAGAAGCCGTCTTACAGCCGGGAGGTTACGCCGGGCATCAGGATTTGCATCCCACCGCGGCGCTCCTGTCCACACCGATTCCTCATTAAGCTGCAGCCTTTCCCTCGCCGTACCCCCGAAGACCATTGCCCCCAGGCTTCCGTTCCCGACAGGAAGGGCTTCATTCCATGTTGCGGCAGGTTTATTGAACCATATTTTCAAGGCGGGATCATTTCGCTGGGCGGAAGCGGGAGCCCGGAGCAGCAAAAGTAAAATAACAGCAATAAAAGTGTGAATGTGAGAAGTATTTCTCATGGTTGGCTGGTTATAAGGCAAATAAGGACATGCCGGGGCATGTCCTTATTCATTGGGTTAAATGATTTTATTTCTTCAGAAGATCCCTGATCTCTACAAGCAATTCCTGATCCTTAGTCGGGGCAGGGGGAGCGGCAGGAGCGGCTTCCTCTTTCTTCTTCATTGAATTGATGGCCTTTACAAGCATGAAAACTGCGAATGCTATTATAAGGAAATCAATTGCAACCTGGATAAAATTGCCATAGTTCCATGTAACAGCAGGAGCAGCTTCGGTAGCTGCCTTAATTGTGAGTTTAAGATCGGTGAAGTTTACTCCGCCGAGAAGCATTCCGATAGGTGGCATTAGTATATCGGCTACCAGGGATGAGATAATCTTCCCGAATGCTCCGCCAATTATAATACCAACGGCCATGTCAATCATGTTACCTTTCATGGCAAAGGTTTTGAATTCGTCTAAGAACTTCATTGTGTCAGGTTTTAAAGGTTTATAATCAGAAATTATAAGAAAATCCTACGCCTAAAATTTCCTTGAACTGCACTCTTTTCCCGGGAGCTTCAAATGCTTCGAACTCTCCGTTGTTGTTTCTGTCGACCGGGACCTTGATGTCATCGTCATAGACGAGGACTGTGTTGAAGTTCACAGAGAGGAATTTATTTACTTTCAGACCAATGAGGTTTTCCCATGTGACGTCTATATTCTGAGGGTTATTGGCATAATTGGAGAACAAGTCAATTTTGGATGTGAAAGCCACGTTTTTCAGGAATTCATTCTTGAAATCGTTTCTTGACCATATGGCCCTTATATAACCGCCGACTTCGCTTCTTGAAGTCTCACCCGGCTTTACTCCGAAAGCTCCTGCATCCGAGAGCGCCTTGTCAGTTACAAATGTGAATTTTGAGGTCAGTGGTGCAAGAAAAGCACTGAAATAAGGAGTGGGCTTATAGTCGAGACCAGCGGCGAAAAGCAGGTATGCGGGAGCAAAAAGATCAGATATCTTTGAATCGGTATCGGGATATTTGTATCCCGGGCGCATCTGTGTCCGGAAATTAGCCAGAGCTGACCAGTAAAATTTCCCGAATGCTTCTCTGCCGTATTTTGAAAAAAGGTCGATTTTGTCATCGGTCTTCATCACATCTTGCTTTCCCTGTTTCAGTATACCGTAACCCAGGTCGAGTGAATTGTCCCAGGCCGATTTACCCTGTTTATAGTTGGCAAAAACGCTGAATATTCCGTTTACGGCGGCTGAGTTCTGACCTCCTGCCGCCCAGTTTGTGAGAGAAGTCTGGGAAAGGTTTAAGGCAAAGAGCCCTCCTTTTTTCCAGCCCATTATTGTGTCGGTATTTATTGTTTTTAGTCTTTTCTCGGCATCAGTAACCTGCGCCATCGTAGCAGTGGCAATCATCAGAAAGGCAATTGCCACAATTAAAAGTCTGGTTTTCATAGGGGTAAATTTAGTTAAGCACATGCAAAAGAGATAAAAATAACCGCAATGATAGTTCAATGCGGTTATTAAAACAGGTATTTACCTATTTTTCAACTTCCTTTACTTCAGCCTTTACAGCATTCCTCTTTACGGATTCAATGCCATTGTCGCGGCCGCTTTCAGTCTTGTAGTTCTGGCTTGTTCCTATTATCTGACTGTTTGCAGCAGTAACAGCAAACCTGAACATTTTGGTCGGTGTGGTAGTTTTAGTGAATCTTTTTGGATCAGCAGAATTCTTTTTTACTGATTCAATCCCGTTCAGGCATGATGCCTTGCTTGAATAGCCTTCGCTGCTAAGAATTGTCTGGCCATTGTCGGCTTTCAGACGGAAACGGAATTCATTGTTTTTTCCGCTTTGATAAACTTCAAACTTTGCCATAAGATTAAATTTAATTGAATTAATATAAGTGAACCAGTTATACGCTGTTAAGCCAATTTCATGTCAAATATAATATTAATTTGGTTTCTTTAGAAGAACGGAGTGAAATTTAAGGGTAGAGATTGCATGGTTGTCTGTCACTAGGGTTAGTATGTCTACTAAAAAAGGCTGTATGACATCTAAAATATCCTTTATGTCGTTTGTTCCATAAGTTACTAACGTATTTTTTATTTTATTAAACATTTTTCTGGATGCCGGCCGGTTTCAGATAATCATTCCCTTTTTTGAAAAATGAACCTAAAGTGCTAAATTGCATTCCTCCGTTCAGGGCTAAAACAGATAGATTATGGATAAGAAAGAATCATTTTCGGCACATATTAATAATGGTTATGCATGTAAGGGCGATTCGATAATACTTGGAGGGGCAATGCTCGACGGAGCTCCCCTGGGAGGCGATGCCCTGATCAGGATCCCGCTTAAGACAATGAACAGGCACGGGCTTATTGCAGGCGCCACAGGAAC
>CAZKTX010000027.1:0-29402 GCA_964555805.1 uncultured Rikenellaceae bacterium | reverse complement strand
TGCCATATTCGAGATGGCGGGTGACGGACTGAGGGAAGTGGCCAATCCTTCTGAAATGTTCATCAATCAACACGACGATCAGCTGAGCGGTATCTCAATAGCGGCGACAATCGATGGCATAAGACCATTTCTTATTGAAACCCAGGCTCTTGTAAGCAGCGCTGTTTACGGAACTCCGCAGCGTAGCTCCACCGGTTTCGACATCCGCAGGCTCAACATGCTCCTTGCAGTTCTCGAAAAAAGGGCAGGATTCAGGCTGGGTGTAAAAGATGTCTTTCTCAACATCACAGGAGGAATAAAAGTGGATGATCCGGCAATCGACCTTGCGGTGATCACATCCGTTCTGTCGTCGAACCTCGATATCCCTGTTGGAAAGGATGTCTGCTGTTCCGGCGAAATAGGTCTTTCGGGTGAGATACGACCTGTCTCACGTGTGGAGCAGAGGATCAGGGAAGCATCAAAAATGGGGTTCAGGAGAATTTACATCTCACGGTTCCACAGAAACCTGTCGGTAAAAGGGCTCGACATCGAGGTAATACCTGCCGGAAAGGTGGAAGAGCTTGTAAGATCGCTCTTCAGCCAGGGCCTCTAGTATCTTTCCCGGATATATCCTCCCCTTCTTGAGCTTTCCCTCTTTGCCTTATCACAATCGAGCTCGATGCTGAAACCGGCAGGGCGTTCAAACTCATCCGACTGCATATCTGAAAACAGCGGGTCGCTGTATAACTTCTTAAGGAAGATACCGAACACCGGGAGCGACATTGCTGCCCCCTGTCCTTCGCTGAGCGTTTCGAAATGTATTGCCTGGTCTTCCCATCCGCTCCATACTCCCGCAACAAGATTCGGAGTGACTCCCATGAACCATCCATTTGCATTGTTCTGAGTGGTTCCGGTCTTTCCTCCTATCTGATTCAGCAAGAGATAGGGTTCCCGTCTGAGCCTGTTTCCGGATCCTATCTGTACAACGCCCTGGAGCAGGTCGAGCATGAGGTAGGCCTGGTCCTCGCTCAGGACTTCTTCGATCTGCTGGGTAAACCTCGAGACTACATTTCCGTTCTGATCCTCTATCCGCGTCACATACAGGGGTTTTGTATAGACACCCCTGTTCGCATATGTCGAATAGGCGCCAACCATTTCCTCGAGCTTGATATCAGAGGTTCCCAGGAATATTGATGGTACCGGATCGATGAAGCTTCTTACGCCCATTCGCTTCATCAGGTCGACAACGGCCGAAGGCCTGAACATCTGCATTACCCATGCAGATATATAGTTTTCGGACTGTGCCAGTCCCCATTTGAGTGTAACCATTTTGCCATGATAATCCTTGGGGCCGGAGCTCCTGGGGATCCAGGGCACCGAGTCGCCGGGAAGATCGAACGACCGCGGGATATTCTCCACCTCATCGCATGGAGTGTAGCCGTTCTGCATGGCAACAGTATAAAGAAAGGGCTTTATTGTGCTTCCCACCTGCTTTCTCTGCTGTGTTACTGCATCCCATTTGAAATACCTGAAATCGGGTCCGCCGACATAAGCCTTTATATAGCCTGAATGAGGATCCTCGACAAGAAACGAAGAGCGCACGAAATACTTGTAGTAACGGACCGAGTCATAAGGAGTCATGATTGTATCAACCTCGCCTCTCCATGAAAATACCTTCATGGGCACAGAGGTGTTGAAGGCAAGCATAATAGAATCCTCGGGTACGCCCCTGGCTCTCATCATTATATATCTTTCGCTATCCTTGACTGACCTCATTATCAGATCTTCCACCTGCTTTTTTGAAAGGTCGTTTGAATAGGGAGGGTTCCTGAATCCTTTTGCACGTTTGACAAAGCCCGGCTGAACATCCTTTGCAAGGTGTTCGGTAACTGCCTCTTCGGCATATTGCTGCATCCGTGAGTTTATTGTTGTATAAATCTTAAGGCCATCCTTGTAAATATCATAATTTGAACCGTCGGGTTTCCTGTTCTTGTTGCACCAGCCGTAAAGCGGATTGTTATTCCATTCCCAGAGAGCCTCCTCATATGACGACTCCCTTTCATACCTGTTACGGTCGGGTTCAGGCCTTCTCATAATATTCCTCAGATACTCCCTGAAATAAGTTGCCAGTCCGGTATTATGGTCTTCAATGTTGAAATCGAGTTCAATAGGAAGAAGTTTCAGGGAATCTGCCGCGTCAGGGTGGAGATATCCGTACTTTGCCATCTGGCTTAACACTATGTTCCTTCTGCGGAGCATTCTGTCAGGGTATTTTCTCGGGTTGTATGCGCTTGAGTTCTTGAGCATTCCGACCAGCACAGCAGCTTCCTCTATCTTCAGCGAGTCAGGTGTTGTATTGAAATAGACCCTTGCAGCCGATCTTATGCCAATAGCCTGGTAGAGGAAGTCATATTTATTAAGGTACATTGCAATGATCTCTTCCTTTGTGTAGCTTCTTTCGAGCCTCACCGCCGTCTGCCATTCCTTGAACTTGGATACTCCAAGCCGTATCTGCCTTGTGAACTTTGACACTTTTGCGGTATCGCGGGGATAGAGCTGTTTTGCAAGCTGCTGGGTTATTGTGCTTCCGCCTCCTGTATTCTGACCGAGCATAATTGTGCGGACAATGGCCCTGCCAAGTCCCCTGACGTCTATTCCCGAATGCCTGTAATATCTTATGTCCTCAGTGGATATCAGGGCATTGACGAGATAGGGAGAAAGATCATTGTAATCGGTCCAGGTACGGTTTTCGATGCTTATCTTCCCCAGGAGCACTCCGTCGTCGGAGTAAACTTCAGCCGCCAGGTTGTATTCGGGATTCTCCAGCTCGGTGAACGACGGCATGGGCCCAAGCTTTCCCTTTGATATAAGTACAAACAGGATTACAATGATAATGAATGGCATGGCAAAGATCGACCAGAACCAGATCAGGGATTTCCTGTTTGTTGATTCACCTTTCATTAGCTTCAACAATTTGCCCAAAAATAGTAATTAATAAAGAATCTTAACCGATTATTTTGAAGATTGGGACCTAAATGATTTACTTTGCCGTGTTTATTGAAAGAGCTAAACCAATCCTGCATGATCGAAAATCTAGTAATTGTTGAGTCGCCTGCTAAAGCCCTAACCATTGAGAAATATCTTGGGAAAGATTTCCGGGTTGTTTCGAGTTTCGGGCATATCAGGGATCTTAAGAAGAAGAATCTCGGAATCGATATTGAAAATGATTTCGCTCCCGAGTATGAAATTCCTAAAGAAAAGGCAAAAGTTGTAGGTGAGCTCAGGAAGGCTGCTGCCGAATCTAAAATTGTATGGATAGCATCTGACGAGGACCGTGAGGGGGAAGCCATTGCATGGCACCTGGCCTGTGTTCTTAACCTCGATCTTGAAACCACCAGGCGGATAGTGTTCCACGAGATTACCCATGATGCAATCACCTCTGCAATAACGAATCCAAGGAATGTCGACATGAACCTGGTTCATTCACAGCAGGCCAGGCGTATTCTCGACAGGATTGTGGGATTTGAGATATCTCCTGTCCTCTGGAAAAAAGTTCAGCCGGCGTTGTCGGCCGGAAGGGTTCAGTCGGTTGCTGTAAGGCTGATTGTAGAAAGGGAAAGGGACATAATCGCTTTCAAAAGTGAATCTTCATTCCGGGTAAACGGAATATTCAGGACAGGAAACGAGATCGCTGATAACAATTTCATCAAGGCTGAAGCAGGAAAGAAATTTCCCGATGAAAAGGAAGCCGGAAAGTTCCTTGAATTATGTGCTGCCTCCCAATACAGAGTATCGGCAGTAACAGTTAAGCCGGGAACGCGTTCCCCCGCTCCCCCCTTCACAACTTCAACGCTGCAGCAGGAGGCTTACAGGAAGCTCGGATTCTCGGTTTCACAGACTATGGCAGTTGCCCAGAAGCTCTACGAAGCCGGTAAGATAACCTACATGAGGACTGACTCCACAAATCTTTCAAAACTGGCCCTCTCAAAATCGCGCGAGGTCATCCTGGCGGAATACGGCGAAAAATATTCCAAAACACGGCAGTTCAGGACCAAATCGAAGGGGGCACAGGAAGCTCACGAAGCTATCAGACCGGCCTATCCCGACGTGTCTTCAATATCAGGCAACCAGAATGAAAAGAGGCTTTATGAGCTGATATGGAAAAGGACGATTGCCTCACAGATGTCTGATGCCGAAGTTGAAAGAACAACAATCTCAATTGAGATGGACAATTCTCCGGTTCTGTTTTCAGCAACAGGAGAGGTTATCAAGTTCGACGGATTCCTGAAGGTCTATACCGAATCGACAGACAGTGAAAACGGTGATGATGAAAAATCAATAATTCCGCCTGTAAAAACCGGGATGCCTTTATACTACGACACAATTACTGCAACCCAGAGATACACTTCTCCTCCTCCGCGCTATACTGAAGCAAGCCTCGTAAAAAAGCTTGAGGAACTTGGCATCGGAAGACCTTCAACCTATGCACCAACAATCTCAACAATACAGAAGAGGGGTTATGTAATGCGGGAAGACAGGCCCGGTGAAAAACGGCAGATAAGAATAATTTCGCTCATAAAAGGGAAGCTGTCTGTAGCAGCAAAAACTGAGGTGGCCGGTAAGGAAAAATCAAAACTCTTTCCCCAGGATATAGGAATGATGGTGAGTGATTATCTTGTCGAGAACTTTCCCGAGATCGTCGATTACAATTTCACCGCTGAAGTAGAGGAACAATTTGACAGGATAGCTGAAGGAAAGCTGAAATGGACAAGTATGCTAGGGAAGTTCTATACCCCGTTCCATAAAACAATAGAGAACGCTCTGGAGAAGAAGGTCCGCAAGACCGGTTCAAGAATTCTTGGCACGCATCCTGAAACAGGTGAACCGGTTTCTGTAAAAATGGGAAGGTTCGGGCCCGTGGCACAGATTGGCGATACCGTGAACGGAGGAAAGCCCAGGTTTGCCAGCCTCGCCAAGGATCAGCTCCTTGAAACAATAACCCTTGAAGAAGCTCTTAATCTCTTCAGGCTTCCCAGGTCGCTCGGAATGCACGAAGGCAGCGAAATTGTAGTCGGAATCGGCAGGTTCGGACCTTATGTGAGATATGCAGGCAAGTTCTTTTCCCTGAAGAAGGGAGTTGATGATCCTTACACGATAGAGGCCGGAAGGGCAATTGAACTTATCAGGGAAAAAGGTGAAAGCGACAGAAAGAAAGTAATAAAGGATTTCGGCGAAATTCAGCTCCTGAACGGAAGGTACGGGCCATATATAACAAGTGATAAGAAGAATTACAGGATCCCAAAGGGAACGTCTGCCGAAAATCTGACAAGGGAGGATTGTGCTGCAATAATTGAAAAAGCTGAAAAAATCAAGAAAAGCTCCGACTGATTATGATCAACCTGAAAGATTATTTTGATCCTGTAAGCATTGAAAGGCATGGCCTGGAGAACCTCGCGGGAAATGCCGGGTTTCCTCATAATACTGTAATTCACACAGAGAATGTTACAATAAGTGATTTCAGTAATCTCAAGGTAGTTCTCATCGGTGTGCCCGACGGGCGCAATTCACCCGACCCCGGCTCTTCAGCAGCTCCCGATGCAATCAGGCAGCAGCTCTACAGTCTTGCCAGGATTCCCGGAAAAACCAAAATAGCCGATCTGGGAAACATGAAGCAGGGAATGTCGTTCGCCGATACAATTGCAGGGCTCACTGACGTACTTACAGCGCTCATCAGCGAAAATATCTTTCCGGTAATTATCGGGGGAAGCAGCGCACTTGTGACCTCAATCGACAGATCGTTAACTCTTCTGAACAACAGGTACACACTCCTTTCGGTGGATCCACGGATCGATTACAGCAACAATCCCGATTCGTTCGATTCAATGAATTACCTTAACAAGATCACGGGAAACAGTCATAGCGGTTTCAGACACTATATTAATATAGGTTATCAGACCTACCTCAACGATCAGCAGGTGCTTAACAGGTTTTCAAGACGTCATTCGGAGATGGTGAGGATCGGAGATGTTAGGCAGGCCGTTTATCTCATGGAACCTCTTTTCAGGGATTCGGATGCCGCTGTATTTGACATCTCAGCAGTAAGGCAGTCGGATGCACCCGGAACTGCAATGCCTTCGCCCAACGGATTCTATGGTGAGGAGATATGCCTTCTGTCGCGATATGCAGGGATATCCGACAATCTCAAGGTATTCGGACTTTTTGATGTTAACCCGGGGCTCGACAACAGGAATCAGACAACCGGGCTCGCAGCCCAGATCCTCTGGTTTTTCCTGGAAGGCTTTTCCCAGAAGCAGTATGAGACTCCGCTGCTGAGCAACGCCAACACGGGAAGATTCATCAGATATCATGTAAGGCTTACCGACCTTGAAGAGGATCTCATCTTTGTAAAGAGCAATCTGACAGAGAGGTGGTGGATCGAATTAAAGGATGAAAACAATCAGAACACATATATTTCCTGCTCTCACGACGATTATCTGAAAGCCAACAGGAATGAGGTTCCCGACAAATGGGTCCTTGCTTCAGGCAGATTAAAATCCTGACACCTCAAATATTTTCAATTCTTTCACGTTTTCAGGAAGATTTGGAATATTCTTTGTGGATAATAGATCAGGAATGTTTAAAAGTTTTGACCTCTCCCAAACGGGTTTTTATACTTTTAGTTTTTTTGTGTTACTTTATAAGTTCAACTAATGAGCTTAAACCACTTATCATATTAAAAGTGAAAAAGTCAGCCACACTATTCCTGTTCTTCCTGTTTGCAGTTGCCCCGGGCTACACGCAGCAGGATCCTATAACAAGCAATTACATGTTTAACACCCTGACCTTCAATCCGGGTTATGCCGGAACTTCGGGGATGATATGTGCGACCGCCCTCAACCGCCAGCAATGGGTGGGTTTCGATGGCGCCCCGTCGACAACGCTATTCAATATAAGTGCGCCTGTTGCGCCTTTCGGGATAAGCAGCGGTGTGGGGCTTATGGTTCAGAACGATATGCTGGGTTTCAACAAAGATATAAATATTGCCCTTTCGTATGCTTACATTGCTGATGTTGGCATGGGTAAGCTTGGCATAGGGATCAATGCGGGCATGTTCAACATGACACTCGATCCGGAATGGTCAATACCTTCGGGCGATGTTTTCACTCCTCCGTCGGGCGATCCCCTTATCCCCGAAGGGAAGGAGAGCTCAGTGAACTTCGATGCGGGTCTGGGTGTTTACTATACTACTGATAAATATTATGCAGGAATATCGGTGACACATATAAACCAGCCAAAGGTGAAGTTCACCAAGGGAGTATCATACATAAGCAGGCATTACTATGCAACTGCAGGCTATATACTTCAGCTTCCGAATCCGTCGCTTGAGCTGCTGCCGTCATTCTTTGTCATCAGCGACGGAAAAGCAATACAATTTTCTGCAACTTCTCTTGTAAGATACAATAAAAAGGCATGGGGGGGCGTTTCTTACAGACCAGGTGACGCACTGGTGGGAATTGTTGGGATTGAATTGTTTAATGGTATCAGAGTCGGATACGCTTACGACTTCCCGGTCTCGGATATCAGAAAAAACACCCACGGGTCGCACGAATTCATGGTGAATTATTGTTTCAGTCTCAGTATGGGCAAGAGCCCGATGAGATACAAAAGCATAAGGTTCTTATAAGATTTTAAAAAAATTTACTTGCAATACAAAATTCTTTAGAATTATGAAAAAGGTAATCCTTCCAGCTCTGATAATCATGATATTGTTAGGCGGATGTAAGTCATCGGATAACGGAGAACTGACGGGTGTCCCCGGAAGAAAGAACTTCTTCGAGCCGGAACCTTTCGAAATGGCTTTCATTCCCGCGGGTAGTTTCACAATGGGTCCGAGCGATCAGGATGCGGTCTTCGCTATGAACAGCATTTCAAAAACCGTTACTGTGGAGGCATTCTGGATGGACCAGACGGAAATAACCAATAACAAGTATCGTCAGTTTGTTTATTATGTAAGGGATTCGATTCTCAGGACCAGACTGGGAGAAGCGCAGGTTCCCGACCGCGAATATTTTGTCGTCGATAACGACGGTAATCCGGTTGACCCGCCTGTAATCAACTGGGCTGAAAAGATCGATCCAAGGGAAGAGACAACCGCAGCTGTTCTCGAAGAGATGTTTTATCCTCCCGAGGAGAGGTTCAACGGGAAGAAGCAGATAGACGTCAGGAAGCTTAATTATACCTATTTCTGGGTGGATTATCAGCAGGCTGCCAAGGCCAAATATGTCAACGACTATGCAAACAACACATGGAAGTATGTAGGACAGGTGATTGACCGCAACGGAAACGTTACAGACGTAAAGAACCGTTCCTCATTTATAAGGCATGATACAATTAATATATATCCCGACACACTTTGCTGGATCAGGGATTTCACATATTCATTCAATGATCCGCAGGCCGATCTCTACTTCTGGCATCCTTCGTTTGACGATTATCCGGTTGTAGGCATATCATGGTCGCAGGCTAATGCATTCAGCAGGTGGAGGACGGATTATATGAACACGGCTCTCAGGAAAAACGGCATTGCCGATGTACAGGCATATCGTCTGCCGCTTGAAACCGAATGGGAATATGCTGCCAGGGGCGGCCTCGATCTCTCGATGTACCCATGGGGCGGACCATACACAAGGAATTACGAAGGTTGTTTCCTCGCCAACTTCAAACCTCTTCGCGGTAACTATATTGACGACGGAACAGTTTATACTGCAAAGGCAGGATCGTATGAACCCAATGAATACGGACTGTTCGATATGTCGGGAAACGTTGCAGAATGGACGCTTGGCGCCTATCATCCCTCGGCATATATTTTCGAGCACGACCTGAACCCCAACTACGAGTACAACGCGCGTCCCCAGGATCCGCCAGTACTCAAGCGTAAAGTAATCAGGGGCGGTTCATGGAAGGATATAGCCTATTTCCTCCAGACCAGCTCAAGGGATTACGAATATCAGGATTCAACCAAATCCTATATCGGATTCCGTAATGTAAGATCATACATAGGTGTAAATCAGTAGAATATAAAATAACCTTTAAATAACCAGTTAAATGAGCCTAGCAGAAATAGTTCAGTCGAGCGGATACAAGAACTTCATGGCCAAGCTGTATGGTATTGGCGCTTCAGTTGTAATCGTTGGTGCATTGTTCAAAATACAGCACTGGAATGGTGCAGGATTAATGCTTACAGTAGGTCTGTTCACAGAAGCGGTAATCTTCTTCTTTTCAGCGTTCGAGCCCCTTCATGAGGAGGTGGACTGGACGCTTGTATATCCTGAGCTTGCCGGCATAAAGGAAGATGAACCCATGGCCAGGGGCGTCTCAGGCGGAGGATATGCAGGAGCTGTCGGCGGAGGATTCGGCGGAGCCATAGGCGGAAGCAGCGGCGGCGGTGCCGGAAGCGGTTCCTATGCCCTCTCCAAATTCGACGAGATGCTCGAGAGCGCTGACATTACGCCTGATTTGTTCCAGAAGCTTGGCGTTGGCATGAAGAAATTCAGCGAAGCCACTTCCAATATAAATGTAATGGGTGACATTTCAGCCGCATCATCGAAATACATGAACTCTATTCACGCAGCTGACTCAGCCCTGGGAAAACTGGCTGACTCATACCAGACAACTGCCAAAATTATAACTGAATCGAATTCAAACTACGGAAAGCTTGCCGAATCATATTCAGTTATTGAATCGGGCGGCAGGTCATACCAGCAGCAGCTTGAATCGCTCAACAAAAACCTCTCGGCACTGAATGCCGTTTATGAGTTGCAGCGTAAGGGTGTGGATGAACATATCAGGGAAAGCGAAAACCTCCAGAAAGGGATACAGACCCTCATGAAAGATCTTTCCGAATCGGCCGGCGATACCAAAAAGTATCGTGACCAGATGACAAGACTTAATGAAAACCTCGCAGCGCTGAACAATGTATATGGCAACATGCTTTCTGCCATGAATGTTAAATAACGTGACATTTTAATTCAAAACTAAACAACCTTAGAAAATGGCTCACGAGAGGCTATCACCACGGCAAAAGATGATCGGTATGATGTACCTGATTCTTACCGCCATGCTTGCACTTAACGTGTCAAAGGAAGCCGTGGAAGCATTCAAGAAAGTTGATAAGAGTCTGACCACGACGCTCAGCAATTACGCTATAAAGAACAACCGTATTTATGAGGAATTCGACAAGGCAGCAAACGAGAATCCCACCAAAGCAGGGAAATACCGTGAAACTGCAATGGAAGTGAAAAGCCGTGCCGACGAGATATTCAATTTTATCCAGGATCTCAAGATTGAAATAATTCAAACGGCGGAAGGTCCTGAAACGGAAGCAGTTGTCGGCAGGGAGATTTTGATCGATAAGGTTAAGAAGATTGACGAGAACAACGTTCCTTCCAATATTCTTATCGGTGCAAATGAGAATGGCAAGGCATCGGCTCTTAAAGCTCTTATGAACGATTACAGGGAATTCCTCATATCCACCCTCGATGGTAAGAATCAGTCGGCCGAGGATGCTCTTCGTACAATCCTCAATACCGACGACGGTCATGATCCCGACGGTCAGCCCAACAAGTGGGAAAACCTGACTTTCCAGACTTTACCGCTTGTGGCAGTTCAGACATTGCTGTCGAAAATGCAGGTTGACGTAAGGAATTCGGAAACAGAAGTATTGAATCACCTTTATACACAGATAGATGCAGGCGAATTCAGGGTCAACAAGATCGTCCCGACTGTTGTGCCTGTTTCAAACTATGTCACTCAGGGTGGTGATTATGAAGCAAGGGTCTTCATATCAGCTATCGATTCAACCCAGACGCCGGTTGTAACTGTTAACGGGGCTACTCTTCCCGTCGATGAAGCAGGAAGGGGAATTTACAGGGTGCGTGCCAGTGCAACCGGACCCAAGAGCTGGGGCGGGGTTATCTCGGTTAAAAATCCCTCAGGAACCACAATCGATTATCCCTTCAGTTCATCGTACAACGTTGGAGTGCCAAATGTTGTGGTCTCTCCTACCGCCATGAACGTTATGTACAAGGGTATCCTCAACCCGATAGATGTATCGGTCCCGGGTGTCGACCCGAGCAAGCTCAGTATCAAGGTGGTGAACGGAACGGTTACAACTCAGAAAGTAAAAAACTCCAAAGGTGAAAACTTCAGGGGCAACTGGGCAGTTAACCCGACAACAGTAGGTCAGAATGTACAGGTTGTCGTTTCAGTCAGGGACGATGCAGGAAAGTCGAATACATTTGCCCCGATAGAATTCCGTGTGAAGGCTGTGCCATCACCTGTGGCAATTTTCGGCGGGAAAAGCACCGGTACAATAGCAAAGAACACAGCTGCAGCCCAGACAGGGGTTTATGCATCTCTTCCCGACTTTGAGTTTGACCTTGTTTACAAGATCACTTCCTTTACAATTCTGTATACAGACAGCAAGGGCGACTTTGAGGAAAAGAGCAATTCAAACTCACTTTCCCCTGACCAGAAGACCCTGATCAACAGGCTCACCCGTGGCAAAAACCTTTTCATAAAGGATATAAAATGCCTGGCGCCTGATGGAAGAACACTGGATCTGAGCCCGATAATATTGAAAATTGATTAAGTAATAAATCCATATACAATGAACAAGAAAATCTTTTTTGGAATTATCGCACTTGCAGTCGGCTCGATGGCCAGCGCACAATCATTTGGCGATATTTACCAGAAATCAATTACTGATAACAAGAAGATCAACTATCCCTTCCTAAGGGAAGCTGATGTGATATGGTCACAAAAGATATGGCGTCTCATCGACCTGCGGGAAAAGATGAATCAGCCGCTGTACTATCCTGTCAAAGCCACCCAGGACGGCAGGAAAAGTCTTATCAACATTATCCTTGAAGAGATCCGCTCTCAGCGCGTGGAGGCCTTCTCGGCCATGGATTCAAACCTTCCGACAACATACGACGATATTGAAGTTAACATGGGTGCAACAACAAAAACCCAGTCAATCCAGATAAACGCCGAAGGCGGGACCAGGGATACAACAATCACAGAACAATCAAAGCCTGAGGAAGTCAAGCAGTTGCTTGTATATGAGGAATGGTATTTCGACAAGAAACTATCGAAGCTCGATGTCAGGATCATAGGAATAATGCCTTACTGGATGGGCTACGACAATGATGCCGGCCGCGCCCTCAGAAAACCGCTGTTCTGGATCAGGTACGATGATATCAGGGATGCCCTCGCTAAAAATGAGGTGTTCCTTGCAAACAACGATGCACAGAGGATATCCTTCGACGACCTCTTCATGCAGAGAAGATTCGGAAGCGTGATCTTCGGGGAATCGAACGTATTCGACGACAGACAGATCAACGAATATACAGTTGGAAAGGCAACGCTATATGAAGCTGAAAGGATCAAGAATGACCTGTTCAATTTTGAACACGACCTGTGGGAATATTAGTCAATAACAATAAAAAAAGGGCTGCCGCGGCAGCCCTTTTTTATGTAATATAATCATTTACTGGTACTTTTCACCAGTGGCTTTCTTTACATCCTCAAGATAGTTCTTGATGTTCTGTTCTTCTTCTTTTCTGACTATAAGAAGAACATCATCGGCATCCACAACTATATAATCCTTCAGCCCCTGGACAACAGCAATTCTTCCGGGAGAGATACTGAATATATTTCCGTCGCAGTCATTTGAAAAGACTTCCCCGCTGACTTTCGCATTACCCTGCCTGTCCCTGGCGGAATGCTCAAAAAGCGAACTCCATGTTCCGAGATCCGACCAGCCTATATCTGTACACATCACATACACATTTTCGGCCTTTTCCATTATCCCGTAGTCAATTGAGATACTCCGGCAGACAGTGTAAGTCTTGGTTATGAACTTGGCTTCCTTATCAGTGCCCAGAAGATCCTTACCCTCTTCGAATGAAGAATACATATCCGGAAGGTACTTCTCAAAGGCATTTATTATAGATTTAATATTCCATATAAAAATCCCCGAGTTCCAGAAGAAATCGCCACTCTGCAGGAAGACCCTGGCCAGTTCCAGATTGGGTTTCTCGGTGAATGTCTTTACTTTATGCAGGTTTGAAACCCCGGTTGAGGCTTTCTTCCTGTCGGCCTGAATGTAACCGTATCCGGTCTCGGGACGGTCTGGCTTGATCCCAAGTGTCAGCAGTGCATCGTTTTTAGCCGCAAAATCAAAACATTTATTAAGCACCTCTGTAAACCTGTCTTCCTTTATTATGAGATGATCTGCGGGAGTAACAGTTATAACTGCGTCGGGATTTTCCTTTAGGATACGGAAGGTTCCGTAAGCCAGGCAGGGCGCTGTATTCCGCCTGAAGGGCTCGGCCAGAATGTTCGACCGGTCAATGTCGAGCTGTTCAGCGACAAGCTCCTTATGTTCGGCACTCGTAACTATATAAATGTTCTCTTTTCTGCAGACATTAAGGAACCTCCTGAAAGTCTGCTGCAATAATGTTTCGCCGGTACCCAGAATATCAAGAAACTGCTTTGGCCGTTCCTGACGGCTGAGCGGCCAGAAACGGCTTCCCACACCACCCGCCATGATGATTACATACCTGTTGTCCATCAGAAATACTGCTTTTTGGATAAAGTTACGCAAATATACTATTTATTGTCTATTCCCTTTTGGTATCAGAATAGACTTAATCACATAAATATTCGTAAATTTATCGGTCATTAAAAAGAGATCATGATCATCAGGTTCCTGGAGCAGGTTGGAGGTTATTTCATTCTTCTCAAGAAAGTATTTTCCCGTCCCGAAAAACCATATGTCTATTACAAGCAGACGATGCATGAGATGGTTTTCCTCGGGCTAAATTCGGTAGGAATTATATCGATAATATCTTTTTTCATGGGTGCAGTGATTACCCTTCAGACCGCTTATAACACCGAAAATCCAATTTATCCGACTTACCTGATCGGGCTTGGCTGCCGCGATTCGATTCTTCTTGAGTTCTCATCCACTATTGCGGGCCTGATTCTTGCAGGAAAAGTCGGATCGAGCATAGCTTCAGAGATCGGCACCATGAGGGTTACCGAACAGATCGACGCACTTGAGACAATGGGCGTCAATTCGGCCTCCTACCTTATCCTCCCCAAGATAATCGCCACCCTCCTGTTCAACCCTGTTCTCACACTCATAAGCATTTCCGTGGGAATAGTAGGCGGATGGCTGGCAGGCACCTCGGCAGGAGTAATAACCTCGCAGGATTATATCTACGGCATCCAGTACGCCTTCATCCCCTACTATGTAACCTACGCCATTATAAAGACTCTCTTTTTTGCTTTCATAATCGCAACTGTATCAGCCTTTCACGGATACAGGATCGAAGGCGGGTCGCTCGAAGTAGGCCAGGCAAGCACAAAAGCAGTAGTGCACAGCAGTATCCTCATCCTGCTTTTCAATGTTATCCTAACCCAACTCCTTCTGTCATGATTAGGGTGGAAAAACTGAACAAGTCGTTCAACGGCAAGCCTATACTGGAGGATATTTCAGTCACATTCGAAACAGGCAAGACAAACCTCATAATAGGAAGGAGCGGCTCTGGCAAAACAGTCCTTCTCAAGTCGGTCGTCGGTCTTCATGAAATCGACAGCGGCGAGATCTGGTACGATGAAAAGCCGTTCAGCAGGCTTGGATTCCAGGATAAGAAAGAGATCCGGAAGCAGATAGGCATGCTTTTCCAGGGAAGCGCACTGTTTGATTCCCGCACAGTGGAGGAAAACGTGAGGTTTCCTCTTGACATGTTTACCGACCAGACCCTTGAAGAAAAGACTGAAAGAGTGAATTTCTGCCTCGACAGAGTGAACATAAAGAATGCAAACAACCTGTTCCCATCCGAAATATCGGGAGGAATGAAGAAGAGAGTGGCAATTGCCCGCGCAATATCGCTGAATCCGAAATACCTGTTTTGCGATGAGCCAAATTCAGGTCTCGACCCCCTTACGGCAATCCTTATAGACGAACTTATAAAGGAGATCACCGATGAATATTCAATGACTACAATTGTTAATACTCACGATATGAATTCGGTGATGCAGATAGGTGAGAAAATAATATTCCTTAGTGACGGTATCAAGTGCTGGGAAGGAAGCAACAAGGAGATACTCGACTCCGACTGCACCACCCTGAATGATTTTGTGTTTGCAAACGCGCTGGCAAAACAGCTCAGAAAATCGTCACACTTATAGGTTTAATCAACCTCCTCGTAATCAACATACTCGCCTATTTCCTTTGATACTCCCGACGATTTCTGATTGTCTTTATTGCCGGATCTGTGCTCCTGTTCCGGTTCACCAAACCCCTGGAAAAACCTGAATATCGGTCGTAAAAGAAGATAGATTACAATGCTGATAAGTACAAAGCGGATTAATGTCATTTTATTTTGAAGTTATTCAGTTTAAGCTGTTCAATTATTATTATCCCCACTTATTTGACCGAACCATCTATCCTATAGTTATAGAGGAACCTGTCGGATCCTCCAACTATAAGGTTCCAACCCGGAGCGGAGGAGAGTTTTCCGATTGAGAACATCGATGCTCCCCTCAGCGGGAATCCGTTCATTACGTTTCCCTTGCTGTCGACAAGCCATATCAGGTTCCGGCCGGAATCAAAAACCCCTATCTTCCTGTCGGAAGATGAGAATGTGAAACTGATCGGGCCGGAGAGGGCCGGAGAATCGAAATCCTTCGAAAACATCTCTTTCTGGTTGTGGTCGTAAAGATACAGCATACTGCTGTCAATGAAAACATATTCACCAAAACCATCGCCATCCACATCAAAGAAATCGAACGAGTGGTCAAAACTGAACTTCCTGAAGCTGAATTTTTTAACTTCTCCGTTGAATGACACGGTCTGGACGGTTCCGTCAGGGGCAGTGCAAATGAGCGAAGATCCCGTTCCGGGGGAGAGTCTCAGGGCCGATCCCGGTGCTTTTGTAACAGCATCATCGGGAGTAAGCCTGATCTTTCCGTTACGGTCGAGGAAGTAGATTGAGGATTCATCAACAACCACGATAAAGTCCTTTCCCGACACTTTAAAGAAGCCGGCCTCTGATGTAACAGTTCCTGCCGTTCTGAATGGTTCCCATCCCTTCACAACACTTCCCGACTTATCGTAGGAATAGACGTACTTGTCCTCTCCTGCTATAACCAGCCTGTACGTTCCGTTGTTCTCATAGTCAAACAGGGCAAGCGGGCTTGTTGCCGGTGACCGGAGCCTCACCGGGTACCTGTCGACATAATTTCCGTTGCGATCGATCAGGTGAAGATTGTTCCTCCCGGCAAAGAGAAGCTGATACTTGCCGTTCCTGTAATAGTCGATCATATAGACGGAACCCATAATTCTTTCCCGCAGAGGAAGTTTCCACAGCACCCTTCCCGCAGTGTTTATAAGGTAGGCATTGTTCCGGGTGTCCTGGATAAAAATCTCCTTTACTCCCGTGTTATGGTTTGTAAAGAAAAAGGGTTTAATCGCTGCAGTCGTATCAAGAAGCGTCTCCCACTCAGTTGTCGACTCTTCCAATACAAGCTCTTTATAGCTTACTGTCAGATTATTATAGACCATTCCATTTACGGATGCAAGCTGGTAGCCAATCGACTGTACCTTGTCGAGAACACTTTTGTTGGCCCTGAGACCTTCCGCCAGTTCGCGTCCAAGGAAACCTGATAAATAGTCGAGGCTTTTTGACGGGACGCAGTAGAACAGATAACCTGCCCTTGAAGGGAGTCCGTTTTCAAATTCCCTGTACAGCAAATCGTTTGCAAGAGTCTTATTCAGCATATTGTCGTAGAGCAGGCGCGATACAGAAGCATAAGAATTTCCGGTAATCATGTAATTATCGTAGAAGGCGAAGCAGGAGTCGTCGAATCCCGGTGCAAAGCCCGGTTCCAGTGCAAGCAACAGACCTGGTTTTCCTGTAAGATAAACGGGCACATTAGTCTGGTCGTCAGGCCTGAAATATGCTTTTTCCGATCTGGCTCCAGCTAATTCGAGGAATATATTTTCACACTGCACCCGGTTTTTCAGTTTGTATATAACCAGGGTGTTCCGGTTCACCGGATTATTTCTGATATCAATGAAGGCTTTAGTTATCTCGTCGCCCAGGAAGGGCCGCAGCCTGTCTGCAAGGGTTGCGGCCTGACCTTCCGTTGCTCCCCCGGTTGCTGCCTTTCCGTCACCGGGGGTAAGCACCATAGTTTCAAACATCGAAGTTGCAGAAGGTAATATCCTGTATGTCTGGAAGGTAACGGGTTCAACAGACCTGAAGCGTGAAAGCCGGTCAGAGTCATTTCCTCCCTCGATATAACCGCTAACAGTGAGCCCGTCTTCCTTTATGAAGATATCGCCGCCGGCGCTTCCTCCAAGCTTTGAGATCCGGGCTGCGAGAGATGATTTTTCTTTGGGAAAGATCCTCTCAACAGTTTTCATCAGATTTCCCGGGACTATAAAAAACTTGTCTTCATTTTTCCCCGATGAAACAAGAATTTTTGAAAATCCGGGTGCATTTCTTATATCAGTTCCCGCAGTATAAGGCGCCAACGACCTTGTAACAAGCAGGCGGGATGTTGTACAGACGAGAAGTCCTGAGTTCAGGGTCACAAACATCGTGTCAGTCCGGCCGTCAATCCTGAAAGGCACCAGAGTCAGCTTTTTTCCTGCTTTCTTTTCCTCAGCAATCTGGCTGATGCCGGCTTCTTCAATCGCTTCCCTCAGATGGCGGTAACCGGTCTCGGCAGGTATAACCTTTGAAAGGAAAGGAGTCAGTTTGCCGTCATCGCCGGAGTGAAACGCCAGAACTGCCGTTCCTTCCTGAAGAAGTTTGCTGAACCCGGGTTTGTTAATCTGGTCGGCAATATATTTAAGCCTTGAACTGAATCCGGCCAGTTCCTTTGCCTTTTCAATTTCTGAGAAAAGGCCCTTTCCTGTTGTTACCGAGTTGACAAGATTCCGGAGATCTATTGTCTCAATTACGATACCTGCATCGTGCCCGATAAGCTTCCAGGGATCGGCAGCCATCGTCTTTCTGCTCTGATGCAGAAAGTAAACGGCCAGCACAACTGCTGCGAGAAGCAGGAAAACAAAAGATATGGCAATCCGTCTCGACATCTGAACCAATTTGGCACGCAATTTGAATTAACCTGAGTACACAGGCAATCTCAATATATCCTTGATCCTTCAAGGTCAGCCAGGTCAAAAGCCTGGCTTTTATTTTTGTCTCAGAAAGACCTGTAGCCAAGAATTTCCCTTACTTCCCTTACAGTGCGCGCCGCACTTTCCCTGGCTTTTTCCCCGCCTTCCTTTACAACTTTTGCAAGATACTCATTATCTGCAAGGATCTCGTTCAGTCTCTCCCGTATCGGGGCCAGGGCAGTTATGATATCTTCAGCAAGTTGTTTCTTGAGGTCTCCGTATCGTATTTCGCAGGATGCATGCTTTTCGCGGAAACTGTCAACTACCTGTTTTTCGGACACTACTTCAAGTAATGTGAACAGGTTCTTTACCGGTTCCGACATTGCCTGTCCCTTATCAGTTGGACCTGCATCGGTGACTGCGCTCATCACCTTTTTTCTTATCGCCTGCGGAGTGTCTGAGAGATAGATACCGTTCCCTTCGCTTTTCCCCATTTTCCCGCTTCCGTCGAGACCCGGGATCTTGATCAGCTCCATGCCAAAATTATAGGCATCGGGTTCCGGAAAATAATCAACACCGTAAATTGTGTTGAACCGCCTTGCAAAACGTCTCGTCATCTCGAGATGCTGTTCCTGGTCCTTTCCCACCGGCACCTTTGTTGCCTTGTGGATTAAAATATCCGCCGCCATAAGTACGGGGTAAGTGAGCAGGCCGGCGTTTATATTGTCGGGATGTTTCCTGATTTTTTCCTTGAACGATGCTGTGCGTTCCAATTCTCCCACATAGGCATTCATATTGAGGAGGAGGTAAAGCTCCGAGACTTCGGGAACGTCGCTCTGGATAAACATTGTTGCTGCTTCCGGGTCGATGCCGCATGCCAGGTATTCGGCCATCACCTGCCTGATGTTTCCATGAAGGTCGTCGGATTTGGGATGAGTTGTAAGGGCATGATAATCGGCTATGAAGAAGAAGCATCGGTTTTCCTTCTGCATTTTAAGGAAGTTCCTGATAGCACCATAATAATTCCCAAGGTGAAGTTTCCCTGTCGATCTGATCCCGCTCACAACTGTTTCCATCATTGTATCAATAAAATTCCCCGCAAAATTAATTCTTTTTCCGAAAATCGTACCTTTGCCTGTTCACAATACAAGAAGGCCATGGAATCAACGAGACAGAAAAAAGTATCCAGGCTCCTGCAAAAGGAGGCGGCCGATCTCTTTTTAAGGAAGGGGGGTGAATTTGCTCACGGCAAAATGATCTCGGTAACCAAGGTCAGGATAAGTCCCGATCTGTCGTTTGCCAGGATCTATCTGAGTATATTTCCTTCGGAAGGTCAGGATGGTATTCTGAAGGGAATCCAGGAGCACTCCCCGAAGATCAGGTTCGAGATAGGCCAGAAAGTGGGAAAACAACTTCGCATTGTGCCTGAATTAGCATTTTTCATCGACGACAGCCTTGATTATATTGATCACATCGACAAGCTTCTGAAATCCTGAGGACATGCAATACGATCCGGTAAAGAAAACCGTCGGGAGGATCTTTTCGGGTCCGTCAGTAATGAGAAAGTTGTTTTACTTTTCCCTCGACATGCTGCTTCTGAGGGCCTGGCACGTACGAAAGGCTCTTAAGTCGCTGGCACATAAGTATCCGGGCGAGGCAAACATACTTGATGCCGGCTCCGGTTTCGGCCAGTACACATGGCGGATGAGCAGGATGAACCGGTTGTGGAAGATAAAGGCAGTGGATATAGACACGGAACACATCGAAAGCACAAGGGACTTCTTCAGGAGGACGGGGCTGGCCGGAAGGGTGAACTGTGAGAAGCTTGACCTTACGGAACTGAAGGAAACTGAAATATTCGATTTCATACTTTCGGTTGACGTGATGGAACACATTGAAAGGGATGAGCTTGTCTTCAGGAATTTCTTCAGGGCCCTCAAGCCGGGAGGCTCTCTTCTTATATCAACCCCTTCCGACATGGGCGGATCGGATGTTCACGGCGAAGGTGAAACATCATTCATCGAAGAGCATGTAAGGAACGGGTACGGAATAGGTGATATAACAAGGAAACTTGAGGGAGCGGGATTCAGAAAGATACGTACAGCCTACACATACGGCAAGCCCGGATCAATCTCATGGCTTCTGTCGATGAAATACCCTATCAGGATGCTCAACCGGTCGAAGCTGTTCATAATTATCCTGCCGGTTTATTACATGTTAACCTTTCCGGTTGCGGTGGTTCTTAACTTTTTTGATCTCTTCCTTACTCATAAAACAGGAACCGGCCTTCTGGTTTCGGCAATAAGGTAAAAAGTGAAACTCCCGCTTTACATAGCAAAAAGGTATCTCTTTGCGAAGAAATCGCGAAATGCGATCAATGTAATCTCATCAATATCGGTTGCAGGTGTGACAGTCGGCACAATGGCTCTTATAATAGTGCTTTCGGTTTTCAACGGCCTTGAAACCCTTGTCAGGTCGATCTTCAATACATTTGATCCCGATCTTAAGATCACTCCCGCGGAAGGTAAAACATTCATCCCCGACTCCGGATCCCTCAGCCTGCTTGCCAGTGTAAACGGCGTTGCCTGCTACTCGCTCTGCGTGGAAGAAAATGCCCTGCTCAGATACGGTGACAGGCAGTTTGTTGCAACAATAAAGGGAGTTGACGGGAACTATGCAGAAGTGACGGGCATCGACAGCTCGATGTGGGACGGAGAATTCATTCTCACTTCGGATCAGGGCAGGCAGTTTGCAGTACCGGGTATCGGAGTGGCAAATTACCTGGGAATGAGAGTTAATTTTGTAACACCCCTGAATATCTATGTCCCGAAACGAACAGGTTCAGTTGACCTCGATCCGGAGAATGCCTTTATCAGGAATTACATTTTCCCTTCGGGTATCTACCAGGTTGAACAGGAATTCGACTCGAAGTATGTGTTTGTGCCAGTCGATTTTGCGCGTGAGCTTCTCGAGTACAAGTCGGAAGTGACCTCTCTTGAGATTAAATTTAAAGAAGGCGCCCGCGAGGCGGACGTACAGAAGGATGTAAATAAAATATTCAGGGAAGGCTTCATTGTTCAGAACAAATATGAACAACAGGAAATCTTTTACAAGGTGATGCGGTCGGAACGGATCGCAATCTTCTTCATCCTGACACTTATACTTATAATTGCATCATTCAGCATTATCGGATCGCTAACAATGCTTATAATTGAAAAGGAAAGGGATATCGGGATACTCCGGAGCCTGGGCGCCGACAACATGCTTATCAGGAAGATATTCATATTTGAGGGTTGGCTGATCTCAATAATAGGTGCAATTGCAGGAATCATCCTGGGCTTCCTTATATGCTGGATCCAGCAGAAATACGGCATTGTAACGCTTCAGAGCGACTCGCTTATAGTAAATGCCTATCCCGTGGAGATGAAGGTCAGGGATTTCATTGTAGTTCCGCTTACAGTGCTCCTTATAGGATTCTGGGCAGCCTGGTATCCTGTAAGATTCCTTACAAAGAAGTACCTTGCAAATGATTAAATTCGGGCCATGAGTTCTGTCAGACGGCATATTATTCCTGCGATGCTCATCATTCTGATGGCAGCAGCCTCATGTTCGGGCCGCCGGAGCAAGGCAGAACACAAGGACCTGATTCCGGTTGATGATCTGACATCAATTCTCACCGACTCCTATCTTGCCGATGGTCTCCTTGCAATACCGGAGATAAGGTATAAATTCAATGATGGCGACACGCTGCAGTCATATATAGATCTTATTGAGGACCACGGCTATACGAAGGACGAGATGGACCGGACAATGAGGTACTATTTTATCAGGAAGCCAAAAAAGCTTGTAAAGATTTACGACAAGGTGCTTGGAAAGCTCAGCGAGATGGAGTCGATTGCCGACAAGGATCTTCTTACGTTCAGTGCCCGAAACCTCAATTTGTGGCCCGGCGAGCGTTTCTTCCACCTGCCCGGACCCGACAGTACCGACATCCCCTGGATCGACATAAAAGGCGACTTTTACGGAACAATGCATCTCAGTTTCACAATAACAATATATCCGGGCGATCAGACCGTTGATCCTCACATCGGACTGTATTTCTCCCAACTCGACTCCGGTGCAATTGAAAAAAGGGCCGGTTTCGCTCCTGTAAAACTTCTGAAGGATGGACGCCCTCACAGCTACTCCCTCACCCTCGAGAATCCCTTTCCCGGCACCAGCAGCCTCCGGGGATGGTTTACCGGAGAGGCACTCTCCCCTGACCTGATTTACAATCAGTGGATAAGCAATGTTGTACTCTCCCGTTCGAGAATTGTAAAATGAAGCGCTATTCAGCCCAGTATATATTCACAAACGAAGGCCCTCCGCTTAAACGCGGGATAATTTCCGTTAAAAGCGACGGAACCATAGCTGATGTTGAAGATTCAGGAGGAAATCTTTCTGAAAGGGAATCCTCGGAATTCCATAACGGTATAATCATTGCGGGATTTGTCAACTGCCACTGTCACCTTGAACTCTCACACATGAAGGGACATTCAGCCCCGGGCTCCGGTCTGGCGGAATTCCTCCGGAATTTCCGGACCAAACGGGAAAACGGTAATGAAGCCATGCTCTTTTCAGCCTCTGAAGCCGACAGGGAGATGTATTCCGGAGGAGTTGAACTGTGCGCTGATATCTGCAACACAAGGATGACCTTCGACATCAAGAAGAAAAGCAGGATAAAGTATATAAGCCTTCTGGAAGTCTTCGGGCTTCAGGCGGAAAAAGCGGGGCGCCGCATGGATGAAGTACTTCAGCTGGCTGCAATTGCGCACGATTACAATCTTCCGTATTCAATAGTCCCTCATGCGGCTTACTCGATATCTCTGACACTTTTCAGGCTTCTGAAGGAGGCAACCTCAAATAACAGGATAACTTCGATTCATTTCATGGAGTCGGAAGCGGAGAAGACATTCCTGAAATACTACGACGGGCCGTTGATTGAATCGTACCGTGACTCGGAACTGCTTCCTGAAAACCAGGAGATTGCAAGAGATCATGCTGAGGCGGTTCTGGATGAAGTGACTCAATCGGGGAACCTTATACTGGTTCACAACACTTTTGTAGACCGTACTACGATAAAAAAAGTCAGGGAGAGGGAAAATCTTTACTGGTGCCTCTGTCCCCGGGCTAATATTTATATTGAAGGCCATGTGCCCCCGGTTGATCTGCTCACACGGGAAGGCTGCAGGATTGTAATAGGCACCGACAGTCTTGCCTCGAATGACAGTCTGGACATACTGGCTGAGCTAAAGGTCCTTCAGGAGCATTTTCCGGAAGTTCCTCTTGCGGAGCTTGTAAGGTGGGCAACACTCAACGGTGCGGCGGCACTCAGGCAGGAAAACACTTACGGCAGTATCCGGCAGGGGAAGAAACCAGGGTTGCTGCTGTTGCAGGATGTCGATCTGCAGAATATGAAACTTCTGCCACAGACCAGAGTTACAAGGTTAGTGTGAAACTACTGGCAGAACACTTCTCTGCTGAAGCTTCGAAGTGCGAAGCTGGCACAACCATATTATTATACTCCGTGTGACTCCGTTCTTTACTCCGTGTGACTCCGTGGTTAAGTTTTTCCACTATCTTTGCTCCGTTTCAGTAACCGGGGAAATGTCCACATTCTTATTCGACAAAATAGTATTCGGGCCCGTGAGGAGCAGAAGGCTCGGGGTATCGCTTGGCATCAACCTTCTTCCTCTTAACCGGAAGGTCTGCAACTTCAACTGCATTTACTGTGAATGCGGCTGGACCCCCGGCGGATCGTCAGAACCCGGTCCTCTTCCTACCAGGGAAGAAGTGTACAGGGCGCTGGAAAATAAGCTGGCGGAAATGAAGATCAGAGGTCTGGCTCCGGATGTGATCACATTTGCCGGGAACGGCGAGCCCACACTTCATCCTGACTTCCCCGGTATAGTTGACGACTCAATCGAAATCCGTAAAAGATATTTCCCCGAAGCCCGCATCGCAGTACTTTCAAATTCTACAAACATAACAGTTCCCGAGATAAGGAAAGCCCTCCTGAAAATTGACCAGAACATACTTAAGCTCGATTCCGGATTTGACCTTACAGTCAGGGTTCACAACCAGCCGCGAGTCAATATGAAAGTGAAGGAGCTCATTCAGAATCTCAGAGACTTCAACGGGCAGCTTATTATTCAGACCCTTTTCCTGAGAGGAACGCACGATGGCGCCACAATCGACAACACAACCCCCGAAGAGATTGAGGCATGGCTGAAGGCACTGGCTCTTATCCGGCCGGCCGAGGTGATGATATATACAATTTCAAGGGACACTCCCGAAGGGGACGCCCTCCGCAAGGTACCTCTTGCCGATCTCAACCGGATCGCTGAACAGGTCAGGGGACTGGGAATAAAAACTGTTGTATCTGATTAATCTTGGATAAGATCAAAAACATACTTATTTGTCCGCTCGAATGGGGACTTGGCCATGCAGGACGAATGATACCGCTTGCAAGGGAGCTTCAGAGACGTAATTACAATGTTATAACAGGTTGCGGGAAGGCTCATCAGGAGCTGTTCAGCCGTGAACTGCCCGGTGCGGGGCACATATATTTCCCTGGTTTCAGACCGGGCTATTCGAGGTTCATCCCGCAATGGATCTTTCTTCTTATCAAAACACCTCTGCTCTTTTTTCACATTATTTCTGAACATATAAGGCTCAAACGGATAATCAGGAAGCACGATATCGACCTTGTGATAAGCGATAACCGCTTCGGGGCATGGAGCAGGAAAGTAAAAAGCGTATATGTAACCCACCTTCCCGTAATCCCGCTGCCCGACAGTCTGAGGTACCTCGAGTGGATAGGAGTTCTGTTCCACAGGTTCTTCATAAACAGGTATTCATACTGCCTCATTCCCGACCTTCCGGGCAAGATTAACCTGTCGGGCCGTCTCACACACGGGATAAAACTTCCCCGGAACGTCAGGTTTGTAGGGATATTATCGAGGTTTTCAGGTCTGATGCCTTCGGAATCGAATAATTTCAGTTTCCCTCACAACACAGTAATATTATCCGGACCTGAACCGCAGAGAAGCATGCTCAGGCGCAAAGTTACAAAAGCCCTGAACCACTGCGATACAACCACTGTAGTGCTTGAAGGAAAGCCCGGAACTGAAACAAGGTCAGCTGACAATGGAAAGGTTATCTCATACAATCACCTGGCCACCAAAGAGATGAGGGATGTTCTTGTCTCAAGCAGCAGCATCATAACCCGTTCTGGTTATTCTTCAGTTATGGAGCTCATAAGCCTCGGATGCAGTGCAATGCTCATACCCACTCCAGGCCAGACAGAGCAGGAGTACCTTGCCCGGCATCTGGCAGCAAAGGGATGGTTCCTCACAATCACCCAGCGGCAGATCGATAAAATGATAACCCTGCCTCATCCTGAGCCTGCATGGCCTGAATGCATAATAAATGAAAGCAGGGATCTTCTTGAAAAAGCTCTTGATGAGATCCTAAATCAGTAAAATAAAAAGGATTATAATAAGCAATCCTGTCAGGTAACCCAACCAGACCTGCAAAGGATTGTGGGAATTAAGTTTCAGCCTTGCCGCCAGGATGAACCCGCTTAACGCAAGCACAGCAGCAAGGTGCCAGGGAAGAGGAGTGTACATCTTGACCCATAGAGAGAATACAGTTGCAGTGAGGGCTCCGGCCCCGGCAGCATGTATCGAGATCTTCCACCAGAAGTTGATCATCGATACAACAATCGACAGCACAGCCGTGGCAAAGATGAATGACTTGAGAAAGAAGGGGATCTGATATCTGAGAACTATGAATGAAGTTGTGAAATACAGCATTGAGGCCGTAAGCATGGGTACTATGCGTTCCCTCCTGTCTTCAAGGTGATATGAACTGATGAAGTTCCTCATCCTTAAGAAGGGAAGCAGTAAAAGAGGAACAAGAACATTGTTTACAAGCACAACCAGGAAAAGGACTCTTTTGGCTGCCGGAGGAAGATACTTCAGGAACGTGGGAGCCGACATCAGAATTACAAGTCCGTACAAGGGCATGAATAACGGGTGGAAAATAAATGAAAGGATTCTTGCCAGCCTGTCGGTTAAGGTGATATTATCTTCGTTGGTCATCCGCGGAGTGAAATAATTCAGATTTCCCTTCTTAGCCTGGCAACGGGGATGTTGAGCTGTTCGCGGTATTTTGCTACGGTTCTCCTGGCTATCAGATATCCCTTTTCCTGCAATATCTCGGTAAGTCTCTCATCTGTAAGAGGTCTTCTCTTCTCCTCATTCTCGATGCAGTCCTGCAGAATCCTCTTGATCTCCCTTGTCGACACCTCCTCACCGCTGTCGGTCTGCAGGCCCTCCGAGAAGAAATATTTCAGAGGCATGATACCGAAATGGGTCTGGATGTATTTGCTGTTCGCAACTCTCGATACAGTTGATATGTCAAGTCCGGTCATCTCGGCAACATCTTTCAGGATCATCGGCTTGAGTTTTGTTTCATCTCCGTCGATGAAATATTCCTCCTGGTATTTCAGGATTGCGTTCATTGTGAGAAGGAGAGTATTCTGGCGTTGCCTGATTGCATCGATGAACCATCGCGCGGAGTCGATTTTCTGTTTCACGAACATCACAGCCTCCTTCATCTCCTTCTTCTGTCCCTTGTCCTTCACATACGACTGCAGCATCTCGTTGTACGAAGAATTAAGCCGCAGTTCGGGGAGGTTCCTCGAATTAAGGTGGAGGTCGAAACCTTCCTCCGTATGCTCAAGAATGAAATCAGGTATTATCGGCTGCGACGACCTGTTGAATGAATCGCTGTAAAGGCTGCCCGGTTTGGGATTAAGTTTCAGTATCTCGTCGATTGCAGCTTTAAGCTGTGTTTCGGTGATCCCCATTTTTGAAGTTATCTTGTCATAGTGCCTTTTGCTGAACTCCTCAAAATATAGATCGAGCACTGTGTAGGCTGTCTTCAATGCAGGCTGGGTCCGTTCCTTAATTGCAAGCTGGATCAGCAGACACTCCCTCAGTGTTCTCGCTCCGACGCCCGGGGGATCAAGGTCCTGGATTATATCAAGTACCTCTTCAAGCTCTTTTTCAGTTGTTGTAACATTCTGAAGAAAAGCAAGGTCGTCGACTATGTTTACAAGTTCGCGCCTCAGGTATCCGTCCTCATCGATGTTTCCAAGGATATACTCACCCAGGATTGCCTGTTTTTCAGTAAGGTCCCTGAGGCTGAGCTGGGCTTCGAGGTGTTCCTGGAATGTTGATCCGACAGAGAAGGGGATCTCGCTTCTTTTCTCGTCCTCCTTGCTGTAGTTGTTTACCTGCAGGCGGTATTCGGGGATTTCGTCTTCCTGTATATAGTCGTCGAGTGTGAATTCCTCCTGGTCCTTATCGTTATCCTCATACTGATCCTCTTCAGCCTCCAGCGGGGAGATATCATCTTCTTCCTCAGAGCCTTCCTCAAGTGCAGGATTCTCCTCCAGTTCCTTCTTGATCCTCTGTTCGATCTGAAGAGTGGGTATCTCCAGCAGCTTGATCATCTGGATCTGCTGCGGGGACAGTTTCTGGAGAAGTTTCTGCTGTAAATTCTGCTTTAGCATGCCTGTCAGCTGATGTTTACCTGTAGCTTATAGAGTTAAAATTCCGCGTTCTTTGGTGTTCTTGGAAACGGAATAACGTCCCTGATATTTGACATACCCGTCATAAATAGTATCATCCTCTCGAATCCCAATCCGAAACCGCTGTGAGGCGCCGTTCCGAATTTCCTGGTCTCGAGGTACCACCACAGGTCCTTTTCGGGAAGTCCGAGTTCATTTATCCTGCCGATAAGTCTTTCGTAATCCTCTTCTCTCTGCGAACCGCCGATTATCTCTCCGATCCCTGGGAAGAGCACATCCATTGCCTTGACAGTCTTTCCGTCGTCATTCTGTTTCATGTAGAATGCCTTGATCTCCTTCGGGTAATTGATAAGGATTACAGGCCGTTTGAAATGCTCCTCGACGAGGTATCTTTCGTGCTCTGCCTGCAGATCCCTTCCCCATCCCACCGGGAACTCCCATTTTTTGTCGGCGGAAGTGAGGATATCAACTGCCTCGGTGTAAGTAAGTCTTACAAATTCGTTTGAAACAACAAAATTCAGCCTTTCGAGCAGGTTCTTGTCAATCATGCTGTTAAGGAACTTCAGGTCATCGCTGCAATTGTCGAGCGCGTACCTGATCAGGTATTTCAGGAAATCCTCTGCAAGGTCCATATTATCCTTCAGGTCATAGAATGCCATTTCAGGCTCTATCATCCAGAATTCGGCGAGGTGCCTTGGGGTATTTGAATTCTCGGCCCTGAAAGTGGGTCCGAAAGTGTATATTTCGCCAAGAGAAAGGGCTCCGAGTTCTCCCTCAAGCTGACCCGAAACAGTAAGGTTTGTCGGTTTCCCGAAGAAATCCTGGGCATAGTCAATTGCTCCTTCTTCATTCCGCGGCGGATTGCCGGGTTCAAGGGTTGTAACCTGGAACATCTCACCGGCGCCTTCAGCATCGCTTCCGGTTATTATTGGAGTATGAAGATAAAAGAAACCCTTATCGTTGAAATATTTATGAATTGCGAAGGCCATTGAATGCCTTATCCTGAAGACGGCCCCGAATGTATTTGTCCTGAAGCGCAGATGAGCATGTTCCCTGAGGAATTCCATCGAATGGCCTTTTTTCTGAAGGGGATAGGTCTCAGCATCGCATTTCCCGTACACTTCAATTGCCGAGGCATTAATCTCCACATTCTGACCCTGACCCTGCGATTCAACAAGCTCTCCCGTAACTGCGACGCATGCGCCGGTTGAAATATCCCTGAGCTGGTTTTCATCGAAACGGGCCATGTCGGCCACAACCTGGATATTGTTAATTGTTGAACCGTCGTTGAGTGCAATGAATGAGATATTCTTGTTTCCTCTCCGTGTTCTTACCCAGCCTTTTACAAGGACTTCTTTTCCAATCACAGGGTTTGAAAGAAGTTCCTTAACTTTTTTTCTTTCCATAACAGAAATAGATGTCACAAAATTTTCCCCCGCAAAAGTAATAAAATGTTCACCTTAAACTCCCATGTAACGATCAGAATTTTATCAAGTGACTTCCTGCTAATGAGATAATTTGCCGGAAATGATAATATTTTTGCCTTTATATAGTTTTAGTAATGGCTGAATTCAGGCATAT
>CAZKTX010000026.1:9073-29549 GCA_964555805.1 uncultured Rikenellaceae bacterium | reverse complement strand
TTCCCTCCAGAATATCCTGATGTGTAAGAGTATCGTTATGCCGCGACACTGACTTAGCCGGATCGGGGTTCTTAAGCGAGGCGATGAAAAAAGGTGGATTTGACACTATTAAATCGAACAGGGTGCCGTCGGGATTGAAATCCTGGAGCGAACTGTTCACAACCTTTATCCTGCCGGCCCAGGGGCATTGAGCTGTGTTCGCACAGGCCTGAAGGAAGGAATCCCGGTGAGGTTCTATTGCAACTATTTCAGCATCCGATCGCTGGGCAAGCATCAGGGCGACAAGGCCTGAGCCGGTACCCACATCGAGTATACGGCTTCTTCCACGGATATCGGCAAGGGCTCCCAGAAGCACTCCATCGGTTCCGACTCTGAAGGCGCACCTGTCGTGCCTTACAGTAAATTGTTTGAACTGAAAATAATCGTTACTCATCTGCCCGCAGGATATATCCATGAATACAATCCAACATGTGCAATTTCGATATTAATTTCCTGCAAAACGATAAATGAAATTAATTATTTATCTTGAGCAAATTAAACAAACAACCCCTCCGGAAAACATTATATCAATCAAAAAACACTATAGAACATGAAAATATTTAAACACATCACGCTTTCTCTGTTTGCACTGGCCGCCTTTATTAAGGCCTCTGCGACTGAAGATGTCAGGCTTCTCAGATTCCCTGATATCAACAAGGACCTAATCGCTTTTGTTTATGCAGGAGATATCTGGACTGTCAGTTCATCCGGGGGTGAAGCCCGCCGCCTGACATCGCATGAAGGTCTCGAACTATTTCCGAAAATCTCGCCCGACGGGCAGTGGATTGCCTTCTCGGGTGAATATTCGGGAAGCCGCCAGATCTTCGTAATCCCATCGAACGGAGGAGTCCCCAGGCAACTCACATGGTATAACTCGGTTGGAGTAATGCCTCCAAGGGGAGGCTGGGACAATGCAGTTCTTGACTGGACTCCCGACAGCAAACAGATTCTGATACGCTCGGCCCGGACTGAATTCGGGGAACGCCAGGGGAAATACTTCCTCGTGGGTCTTGACGGGCTTTTTGAAAAACCACTGCAGATAGTAAACGGAGGATTCGGAGTCCTTTCACCCGACGGATCCAAAATTGTTTTTACACCGGTCGACCGTGAATTCAGGAACTGGAAACGATATAAAGGAGGAAGGGCCACCAACCTTTGGATCTATGACCTGAAAGCGAACACCTCGGAGCAGATCACCGATTTTGAAGGTACCGACCAGATTCCGACCTGGTCGGGCGACAATATCTTCTTTGCCTCCGACCGCGATCTGAAGCTCAATATCTGGAAATACAACACAACTACAAAGGAGACTTCGCAGATAACCCGTCATACCGATTTCGATGTCATGTGGCCATCGGGGAACGGAGATCAGCTTGTATATGAAAACGGAGGATTCATATACCGCCTCAGCCTGCAATCGGGACAGTCGGAAAAAGTTAAGGTGAATATAAATTTCGATAACCCAAATCTGATACCTTATTACAAGAATGTAAAGGATGACATCCACAGCGGCTCTGTTTCGCCCACAGGCAAAAGGGTGCTGTTCGATGCAAGAGGCGATATCTTCTCGGTACCGGCCGAAAACGGGATCACCGAAAACCTGACACAGACCCAGGGAATCCGTGAAGTTTTCCCGGTCTGGTCGCCCGACGGGAAGTATATCTCATACTACTCCGATAAGACAGGGGAATATGAACTCTGGATAATTGAAAACAAGAAAGGTGCAGAACCACGCCAGGTAACATTCAAATCGGCTGCCTGGAAATACCAGCCGCTCTGGTCGCCTGACAGCCGTTTCCTGCTCTTCTTCGACAGAACATTGAAACTGAGGCTCATTGAAGCTTCCACCGGTAAGATTACAGATGTCGACAATGCAACCTCAAACGAAATAAGAAGCTACAGCTTTTCTCCCGACTCACGCTGGATCACTTACACAAAAGAGGGAGAGAACGAAAAACCTTCAATCTGGGTCTACGACATTCCTGCATCAGCGAAACAACAGCTTACCGATGGAACATTTGCCGACGACAGCCCTGTTTTCAGCCTTGACGGCAATTATATTTTCTTTTCTTCAGCCCGTGACTACAATCTTTCATTCTCGAGTTTCGACTTCGACTACATCTACGACAGGGCTAACCGTCTCTATGCAATGGCGCTTACTCCAAAAAGCCCCAAGCTTTTCAAGGATAAGAACGATACTGAACCGGTGAAAGAGAAAAAGGAGGCAGCACCTGCAGCCAAAGACACAAAATCAAAAAAGGACAAGCCGGCCGAAGAGACTCCTGCAGAAGAAAAGAAGATAAAGGTTGAAATCGATTTCATTGGGATTAATAACCGCGTAACCGCCCTCCCGGGTGAAGCAGGCGAATACAGGATAGTCGGAGCTGCAGATGGCGGGCTCGTCTTCATTAACGACGAAAAACTCATGAAGTACAATATAGAGGAAGAAAAAAATGAAGAGATACTCGACCGGGCAACGGCAGCGTCAATCACTGCCGACGGGAAAATGGCAATGTACAGGTCAGGTCCCGATTTCGGTGTCATCAAGCTTACTCCGGGACAGAAAGCCGGTGCAGGCAAACTGAACCTCGACGGACTTGAGATGAAAATCGATCCGCGAAAGGAATGGGACCAGATATACACAGATGCATGGAGAATATTCCGTGATTTCTTCTACGTGAACAACCTCCACGGCGTTAACTGGCCTGAAATGAAAGAAAGATACAGTGCACTTCTTCCTTTTGTAAGCCACAGGGCCGATCTCGACTATATTCTGAATGAAATAATGGCCGAAAGCAACACCGGTCACAGTTATGTTGACTGGGGGGATTTTAAAAACGTAAAAAGGATTGACAACGGCCTCCTTGG
Source organism: uncultured Rikenellaceae bacterium (assembly GCA_964555805.1). Lineage (GTDB taxonomy): Bacteria > Bacteroidota > Bacteroidia > Bacteroidales > VadinHA17 > LD21. The sequence continues at coordinate 26,642 of CAZKTX010000026.1, read as the reverse complement.
AGCCGATCTGACAGCTGATGAGGCATCGGGCCGCTTCAGGATAACAAAAATACTTCAGGGTGAGAGCTGGAACGAGGAACGCCGGTCACCCCTGACAGAAATGGGAGTTGATGTAAAGGAGGGCGACTACATAATAAGCATCGATGGCAAGGATGTAACAACCTCTGTAAATCCCTATGTCTTCCTTGAAAACAAGGCAGAAAAGCCCGTCGAGATAAAAGTCAATTCAAAACCATCCTCCGACGGAGCCAGGACCTATCTGATAAAACCAATTGCAAGCGAGCTCGAACTCAGATATTTCAACTGGGTAAACGAAAGACGGGCTATGGTTGATAAGCTTTCGGGAGGCAGGATCGGCTATATTCATGTGCCAAACACATCTACCGAAGGCAACAGGGAATTATTCCATGGCATGTACACTTATTGGAATAAGGAGGCCCTTATTATTGATGAAAGATATAACGGAGGAGGTTACATCCCCGACAGGATGGCCGATCTTCTCGACAGGCACACACTTGTTTACTGGCATCAGAATGGCCTGCAACCGGGAAAATCGCCGGCTATAGCACACGACGGCCCAAAGGTGATGCTTGTGAACGGATATTCATCATCCGGGGGAGATGCATTCCCGTACTTCTTCAGGAAGCTCGGACTCGGGAAACTTATCGGTACGCGCACCTGGGGAGGTCTGGTTGGGATATCCGGAAATGCACGGCTCGTTGATGGAGGAAATATATCTGTTCCCCGGTTCGGAATATTCGACAAGGAGGAAGGATGGATTATTGAAGGTGTCGGTGTTAGTCCCGATATAGAGGTTGTCGACCGTCCCGAACAACTTGCAAAAGGAATGGATCCCAGTGTTGAAAAGGCAGTTGAAGTACTGTTGAAGGAGCTGAATGAAAAACCTGTAAAGAAAGTCACAGCACCTGTTCCTCCCGACCGTTCGAAGTGGCACGAGGACTTTTAAACATTTTGGTGCGCATTTTGTTAGGTTTCAAAGGGAATAGTGTAAATTTATATTTGTAATTAACCTCAAAATGCGCATTGAGCTTTTACGCCGCTTTTTCATGATAGTGGCGTTATTATTGGTTGTAACTCTTGTACAAGGTTCGTTGCCGACAGGAAGACCCGATACTCTTTTCCTGTCGGATGAGATACTGAGTTTTGAACTGAGATCCGATTTCACTTCAATAAAGGCTGACACATCTGCAGATCCGCTGTTTCATGACGGAAAGCTGTTTTATCACGAACCAGGCGGGAAAACAATAAGATTCTCGGTAAAGGTGAGGGCCAGGGGGGATTTCAGACGCAATCCCGAAATATGTTCATTCCCCCCTCTTATGATCAATTTCAAGAAAAAGGAAGTCCGGAATACTATCTTCATGGGCGAGGATAAGCTTAAGCTTGTTACATCGTGCCAGAAAGAAGAGGATGTTATCGAGGAATACCTTGTTTACAGAATGTACAACCTTGTAACCCCGCTGAGTTTCAAGGTCAGACTTGTAAAAATCAAATTCTACGACACCGCCTCGGAAAAGGAGCTTTTTGAAAGCTACAGTTTCTTCATCGAGGACGATGACAGGCTGGCTAAACGGTTCGATGCTTCAAAATATGAAAAATTCCTGACCCCCTTTGACCTCGACAGGGAAAACTTCATGCTTATGTCGGTCTTTGAATACCTGATCGGAAACAAGGACTGGTTTATTTCATCCCGCAGGAATGTTGTAATCCTTCAGCCAAACGATACTGCAAAAGCGTTGCAAGTGGTGCCTTACGACTTTGATTTCGCATCACTGATTGATGCAAGCTATACAAAACCAAGGAACGTTGCCGAGAAATACCTGAGCACGCGCAGGGTCTTCAAGGGATTATGCTATACAAAGGAGGAATTTGAAAGGACCTTCAAAACATTCAGGAACCTGAAACCTGTGTTTGAATCATTTTTCAGTGTTGAGAACCTGATCTCAAAAGCCACAAAAAACAGGAATCTGTATTACCTTGATGAGTTCTACGAAATAATTGATGATGAGGAATTGTTCAGGAAGGCATTCCTGGAGGTTTGCGAAACCCGTCGCATGTATGGGCTTCCGGAAGAATAGTCCGCATCAGCCACTCATGCATTTATTCCCGGTCGTTAAGGTCCTAATAAAAAGCCTTGATAATCCGGCCATCCTGTGCTATCTTTAGAACCTGTACCTTTTTTGAAAAACCAGTGAAGAAGATAATTCACCTGTCTGACCTCCATGTCGGACACAAGGAGTGCGGAGACAGGTTCCGCCTGATAATTGATGGAATTTGCAAAACCTGCCAGCCTTCCCCGGATTACGTTGTCGTGATTACCGGTGATATTGCAGATAATGCTTTTCATCCGGAACAGCATGAAGAGGCATTTGCCGGAATCCTTAAGCTTGAAGAATCGGGATACAGGGTTCTTGTAGTACCCGGCAATCACGACTACGGTACAGGAATCATGGGAAACAAGAAGTTTGTCAGACTGTTCAAGGAAAAGTTTTTTCGCGACAGAAATATTTCTTACCCGAAAGTCGACCTTATTGACGAATTCGCATTTATGGGTCTCGACTCGACTGCCCGGGAACTGAACTGGCACGACCGCTTTTTTTCAGAAGGAGAACTCGGTAAAGCTCAGCTTTCGCGTCTTGAAAGATTATTGATGAAGCCGGAAATAAGCTCCCGCAGAAAGATAATCTACCTCCACCACCATCCCTTCGATTTCAAGCTGGGAATGCAGCTGAAAGACAGTGAGGATCTGAAAGCCGTAATTGAAAACCGTGTAGCGATGCTTCTTTTCGGACATTACCACAGGGATGAAGAAAGTGCCGTTAAAATTTATCACGGAACCTGGGGCATTCCCAGGTGCTACAATGCCGGATCATCTACAAAGAAAAACGGGGAAACCGGTTTCCAGTGGATCATCAATATGGAAGAGGAAGACCCTTCAGCAGATTTCAACGCTAAATTCATTTAATCCGGCCGCTCCTCAAATACATTGAGGCGTCAGCGCTTTGATTTGAATCAACTATGGCAATAAAGATACTTCACACATCGGATCTCCATATAGGCAAACGACTTTACGAAAAGGAACTGGCTGAAGATCAGCAGCTTTTTTTCGGATGGCTCATCGACCTTATTAAGACTGAGAAGATTGATGCATTGATTATCCCGGGCGACATTTTCGATGTTGCCAACCCGTCGAGCGAGTCGAGGAAGATGTATTATGAATTGCTTGTCAGGCTCTCAAGGCTGAAATGCAAGGTTATAATTGCAGGCGGGAACCACGATTCTCCTTCAATGCTCGAGGCTCCGGGAGAACTGCTGAGGGAACTCGACATCCACGTTACAGGCGGACTTACTGACGATCTTAGTGAGATGCTGACCGTGGTTAATGGAACTGATGGAAATACCGGACTTGTTATAGCTTCAGTGCCTTTCATCCGTGATGCCGACCTCCGGCGACATGCTCCGGACGAAACCTATGAGGACCGGCTTGAAAGCATCAGGGCGGGAATAATCAACATCTACTCCGGCCTCGCGTCAAGGTGCGAATTACTTTACCCCGGGATCCCGGCTATTGCAATGGGCCATTTCTACGTCAGGGGAGGTACTCTTTCAGAAAGCGAAAGGGAAATCCAGGTCGGGAACCTGGCTGCAATTGAATCGGTCAGACTGCCATCGCTGTTTTCACATTATGCCCTCGGTCACCTCCATAATCCTCAATCACCCGGCGGAGTACAGAAAATACAATATAGCGGATCGCCCGTGAAACTCTCCTTCAGCGAAAGGGACAACACGAACCGGGTGCTCATTTACACACTCGAAAATGGAGAAATAAAAGTCACATCAGTCCCGGTCCCTCCCTCCAGAAATCTGATTAAGCTTACTGGAACAGTCAGCAGTATCAGGGAACAATTAAGCCGGCTCACACCTGACAGCCGGCTCCTTACGACACTGCTCGAACTTGATGCCACGGAGGAAAATGAAGATCCGTCAGCAAGGATTGAACTCGAAGCGCTTGTGAACGGGTTCTTCCATGAATCAATTGAGATAATCAAGAGCAGAATCCGATTCCTTAACAGGACTTCCGGAACGGCTGACATATATGATGCCGGTACAAGTATCGAAGAGCTGGAACCATCGGAGGTCTTTGAAAAAAAGATTGAAAACGACAATCTTGATGAGAAAACTGCCCTTATGCTTAAAGAAGCATTCGCCGAACTCCTTGAAGAAGTCAGGCAGAAACAGAATTGAAAGGTTATGAAGATCCTGAAGTTACGATTTGAAAACATAAACTCACTGAAAGGCATCCATGAGATAGATTTCAGCGTTAATCCCCTGGCTTCTGCCGGGCTGTTTGCGATAACAGGCGCCACCGGATCGGGCAAGTCAACAATCCTCGATGTGATCACACTCGCTCTCTTCGACAGAATTCCAAGAGTTGACGATAAGATATCAAAGGGTCTTATCGAGAAGACGGGTCTGATAATAACCCGGAACATGAACAGCTGCTTTGCCGAAGTAAGCTACAAGTGCCTCAAGGGAATATTTACATCGAAATGGAGCATTTCGAAAACCCGCACTGGCACCCTGAGGGATTATGAACTTGAACTGTACGATGGCAGCGGAGTTCTTCTTGATCTGAAGAAAACGGAGGTTCCACATGAAAATGAGAAAAACATAGGCCTTAACTTCGATCAGTTCGTTAAAGCCATAATCCTTGCACAGGGCGATTTCTCAGCCTTCCTGAAGGCAAAGGGAGATGAAAGGGGAAAACTCCTGGAGCAGATCACAGGAAGCGACATCTACAGGAAACTCGGGATTGCCGCCTTCGGCAGAAACAGACAGTTCGGACAGGAGCTCGAAAATCTGCTTGCCAGGGAAAAGGACCTCAGGAACAGGCTGATGGACGATGACTCCTTTGCGAGCCTTCTCTCCCGGCTTGCCGGCAGTGATAATGCAATAAAATCTTATGCCGCCAGAATAAAGACTCTCAACGATCAGAAAAAACATAAAGAAAATATCAGGCAGCTGTCAACAGATCTGGCAGTTAAGGAGACCAGGCAGAAAGAACTTGTATCAGAACAGGAGGAGTTTGCAAAACTGAACGGAGCAAGAATCGAAAAGCACCGCAAACTGATTCCTTTCTCAAAAAAACTGTGGGACTGGCAGCAACTGGGAAGAAACCTGATCAGCAACACTGAAAGGCAGGGCAGAATCATTCAGGGTATTACCGGATGCCGGAACCGCGATGGAGAGATCAGAGAGGAGGTCGCCCGGCTCACGGGTAGCACGGATGATGTAACGGTTGCTCTCGATGCATTCGAGAAAAAGGTGCTTGATATTGAAAGGCAAAAAGCGGAAAAGGATGCACTGGCAGAAACAGGCAAAAAAGAGATTGTAAGAATATGCGCCGACCTTAAGCTGAAGCCCGACTTCTCCAATCCGGGTCTGATTGAGGCTGAAGTCCGAAGGCTGAAAGCTGAAAAGGATTCCTCGATCGGCGAAATTGCAGCCCGGCTTGATCCGGTGCTCCTTGAATCGCCTGAGGAAGGACTGAGGAAGATAAGGTCATTCCGCGAATCTGCAGACAGATATAAGACTGAAAAGCTCCGGCTCGACAACCTTAACCAGAGTCTTGAAAAAGACAACAAAGAACTTGGTGAAGCGCTGAATGTAATTGCTGAACTGCCCGGGATGATCGCAAAGGCAAAGGATGAAAAAACAAAAGCAGATCTGATACTGGATAATCTGACAAAAGAAAGAAGAATCCGCGAGCTTTCTTCAAGTCTCAAACAACACCGGCAGCGGCTTACTGATGGACAACCATGCCCGTTGTGCGGATCAATTCATCATCCTTATGTGGAACAGAGTCCGGCCGCCCCCGATGAACTAGCCGGTAAAATAAAAGAGGCCGGCGAAGAATGTGAGAAGTGCACAAAAATATTGTTCTCACTTGAAACCCGGCTGAATCAGAATACTGAAATACAGGAAAAGAAATCGAAGGAAATCGCCGACATCAGTAATGAGATCCTGAATGTAACGGGGAAATGCAATCTTGCGCTTTCCGGCTTGCCGGTAGAGTACAGGTCAATTGAACCTCAGGCCATACTCGATACCCTGAGATCCCTGAATGATGAGCTTGAAAAATTCATTTCTGAATCCGCGGCAACGGTAAAACTTAATGATCTGACAGGCCGGCTCGGAACTTTTCTTGAGCTCAGGACCATGGCAGATGAGCTTGCCCGGAAGAGACAACTTCTGTATGCCGGGGTTGATGTCCGCCAGGCCACAGGCTCCCTGATTAAAAGCTTTACCGAGAACAACACAAACTGGAAACGACAGCTTGAGGACAAAAAGGAACTTGATGAACGCCTGGGAAAGGACAGAAAGGATCTGAGCGCTCTCGAAGAAGAACTGAAAAATGAGCTCCCCGCTTACTCCGATCCGGGAAAAGCACTTGAGGATATACTTCCCGATGCTGATTACAAGAATCTGACTACCACTGAAGAACGGCTGAAGAACGGGCTTCTTGAAATCATGACTACAATTAAGGAATCCATGTCAAGGTTAAGTGAAATGAAGTTGTCTGACACACCCGCGCCTGTCGAAGACTTAAATACCGAACTGGAAATAATTGGGAAAAAACTTGATGAGGAGAACCTCCTCAGAGACGGCCTTGTTACAAGGAAAGGATTGCAGACAGAGTCGCTTAAAGAGCTTGAAACTGTTAATAAGGATATTGAGCGGCAGAAGAAAACAAGTGAAAAATGGGTTCTTCTTAACAAATACATTGGCGATGCCGAAGGGAAAAAATTCAGCACATTTGCCCAGCAGCTTACTCTTAACCAGCTTGTAAAGCTATCCAACAGAAGGCTCAGGATGCTCAACGACAGGTACCAGCTCGACATCCCGGAAGAAGACAAGGATGACAGCCTGAATGTGATCGACACTCACATGGGCGACCTGAAGAGATCTGTAAAATCGCTGTCGGGAGGAGAAAGCTTCCTCGTGAGCCTTTCGCTTGCCCTTGCCCTGTCAGATCTGGCATCGAGACAGGTCGACATAAAAAGCCTGTTCATCGACGAAGGATTCGGTTCCCTCGACCGCCTGACCCTCGACATGACAATAGACACACTTGAGAAACTTCAATTCGAAACAAACAAGACAATTGGAGTGATCTCGCATATCGAAGCGATGCAGGAACGGATTGCCACCCAGATAAGGCTGACAAGGAACGGACAGGGATACAGCTCGATGGAGATAGTTTAGGTACCCGTCATCGCTGAACCTCCCCTGCTTTCCTCCCTTACAAGCGCCCGCAGCGGGGCTACTATAAATGCTATTATTCCAAGAATGCAAATCCCTGTACCAGAGATAATAAAGGCATTGCCTATCCCGATTGTATCGGCAATGAATCCGGTGGCAAGCAATCCGAGCATCGAGGGCATCAGGGTAAGGCTTGTGTAAAGCGAGAAAACCCTCCCCAGAGCAGACGGTTCGACAATTGTCTGAATTACAACTGTAAACGACCCCGAATAAACTGCTGCTGATATGCCGCCAAAAGCCGTTATCACGGCGAATATTGCAAAGCCCGAAGGGGGAAGAAGACCTGAAAGGACAAATGTGGTGCCTATAACAAAATACATCAGGTTTATTACTGTAACCTTATGCTTGCCAAGCCACTGATATCCAAGCACGGCGCCGCCTATCAGCATCCCGACTCCCCAGGCAATCTCGACAATGCTCATCATATAAGTTGTACCGTTGAAGTGCTGAAGAGTCATCAGTGGGAACAGGGCGGCAACAGGCATAATGCACATGTGCATGAAAACCGACAGGATGAACATCCAGAGCAGAGCCGGCTTTGTGTAAATCTCCCGCATTCCTTCCTTAAGCTCCCTGAATACATGAGGCTCGGTCTTATTAAGCTTTTCAGGATCCGGAATATGAACCATCATTAATGTTCCCACTGCTATAATCGCCCCGGCAACGTCGATCATCAGCACCCAGGTCATGTCGAACAGGGTTATAAGCAATGCAGCCAGAGCCGGACTTGCAATTGTGCTCACCGACTGAATCATGTTATTTATACCTGATATGCGCATCAGTTTGTCGGGAGGAGCAAGAAGCGGTACCGAAGCCTGCATAGCGGGAACGTGGAAAGCCATGCCGGCCGAACGAAGGGCAAGCAACGCATATATGTAAGAAATCTTTACGTCAGTTGCATAAAACAGGATGGCGATAGTAAGAGTGCAAAGGGCAATGAAAAGATCGGATAATATCATTATCCGTTTCCGGTTCCAGCGGTCAACGAAGACACCGGTGAACATGCCGAGAACAAGCTGCGGAAGAAGAGCAGCTATAACTGAATAGGCAAGAACCTCGGCCGATCCGGTCTCTATGCTCAGCCAGAATGTGACGGCATAGCCTACAATATAACTGCTTAGCGTCGAAAAGAGCTGCCCGGTGAATATTATTGCGAAAACTTTTTTCCAGTCAGACATGTGAGAATAAATTGAAGATAATTGATAAGATAACCTGTGAAAGATATACCGGTTACAGGTAACCGGCATTTGTCCCTGTACTTGTCAGGGACCGGTTAAATTGAAGCAAATGCATCTCTTATCCTCATGATTCAAGGTGTTGAACCGAGGCAAATATAAGGTTTTTCCGTAACAACATACATATCATGTTCGGTTTGGTTTTGCTTGCAGTATTGTTTCTCCCATAAATTACTGTCAGCAATGACCGGAAAATGAAAAAAAATTAACTTTGGAGAAATAACTCTGCTGAAGACTGCATGGAACTCTCTTTCCTGAAAGACATAGTTGTGATTTTCGCCCTGTCGACGCTTGTGAACCTGATTTTCACAAAACTCAGGATACCGACAATTGCAGGTTACCTTCTGACAGGAATTATTGCAGGGCCTCACCTGCTTTCGCTCGTAAACGATGCCCACAATATTGAGATGCTGGCGGAGATCGGTGTTGTATTCCTCCTTTTTACAATCGGTATGGAATTCTCACTGAAACACCTCATGAAAATCAGAAGGATAGTCTTCGTGGGGGGATTCATGCAGGTAACGATAACGGCGGCAGTATTCTACCTTGCTTCACGATTTCTCGACATCAGCCGGGAGGGAGCCCTCCTTTTCGGTTTCCTTATGGCCCTCAGCAGCTCGGCGCTCGTATTAAAGATACTGCAGGAGAGATCGGAGGTGACATCGAACTACGGCCGGACAGTTGTAGGCATATTGATCTTTCAGGATCTGCTTCTTGCACCGCTCCTGCTGCTCACAGACCTGCTGGCGCAGAGCAATGTAAACTTTGCCACTGAATTTCTCATCCTTACTGCAAAAGTCGCAGGGATCATCGGGCTTGCCTATGCAGGCAACAAATGGCTGCTCCCTAAACTCCTGAACCTGATTGCCAGTACAAAAAACCAGGAATTATTCATGATCAGTATCTTCCTGATCTGCTTTGCAATCGCCCTTCTATCCTTTCAGCTTGGAATGTCGCTCGCTTTCGGAGCTTTCCTTGCCGGACTGATGATCTCCGAATCGGAATACAGCCATAATATTTTCGGCAATTTCTATACTATCAAGGATGTCTTTTCAAGCTTCTTTTTCGTTTCGATCGGGATGCTGTTCGATGTCCATTTTGTAATAGATAACTGGGTGCTTGTACTCGTCTGCTTCATGCTTGTGATCACTCTTAAAAGCTTCATCGCCGGCGGAACAGGTTTCGCCCTGGGACATACACTGAAGGGAACCGTCCTGATCGGGCTGGCGCTCAGTCAGGTAGGAGAGTTTTCGTTCATCCTTGCCAGCATCGGATTCGGCAACGGGATCCTCCCTGCTTTCTATTATCACCTTTTTCTTGCTGTTGCCGTTCTCAGCATGGGTCTGACTCCTTTCCTTTTCTATTTCTCTCCCTTGCTGGTTGAGGCAATTTCAAAGTTGCCGCTTCCTGCGGTGATGCGCGACGGACTGTTTCCCCTTAAGGAGCTAACACTGCCGCCTTACAGCAATCATCTCGTAATCATAGGAAAGGACCCGAGCGCACTGAAGCTTTCACTGATGGCCAGGTACAACAATATCAGGCATATTTCAATAATTTTTGATCCGACACTTGCCCACGAAAAGATGAATGAGGGCGACACGGTTGTTTACGGTGATGCCGTCAACGAACCTGTCCTGAGAAAGGCCTATACTGAAAATGCTGATGTGGTTGTGATTTCTGTCGGTAACCTCATTCCGTCGCTGGCTATTGTGGAAAAGGTAAGGAAAATCAACGATAAGGCATACATTCTTGTAAGATCAACCACAGTTACTAACGTTGAGCAGCTTTATAAAGTGGGAGCGGATGAGGTGATCCCGGAAAAACTTGAGATAGCAATCGACATGATGAACCGGATCCTTACAAAAAGGCATGTGCCCAACAAGGAGATTAACCGGATAATAACGGGTATCAGGAACCGTAGCCTTGGAGCCTTTTCCGAAAAGGACCTTGTAAACAAACCATCAATATTCGATGAGTTCCAACACATGAATATTTCAATGATAAATATCGGCACAAGCTCATCTGCCGAAGGAATGACACTCATCGGACTCGACCTTCGAAGGAGGACAGGAGTAACAATCCTTGCAATTAAAAGAGGACCTGAAATAATAGAACACCCGGCTCCGGATACAGTCCTGCGGGGTGGTGACATTGCCTATGTGATCGGTGAACCGGACCAGGTAAAACAGGCAGATGTACTGCTTAATATAAGCAGGCGACCAGCCTGAATCCTTCATTATTCAAAGTTGTGCCGGTTCTGCAGGTTGTGCTGGTTGTGCAAGTCATGCAAGTTAAGCCTTGCGTCTTGCGTCGTGCTCCTTGTGCTTTTGGCATGTCTTTTGAAATATCTGGTTAATAAGACCGAATTTCAAATAATCACAAAGCAATGAAAAAGTCCTTAATCATATCTTTCCTCGCAGTTCTGATCACAGCAGGGGCGTTTGCCCTTTCGCAGGAACCTCAGGAGAAAAAAACCGGAACAGAGAATAAAGAGAATGCTGACCACAGGAACGGAGCACCCGACATGAGGCATAAAAAACCCATACCTCTTCCGGTTCCGCCGGCAAAGGCTCCCGACACCCAGAAAAAAACTGATTCAATTCCGGAAAAACAAAAATAATACCCCTAACCACCCAGAGGGGCTTTTTTCTCACTCTCGCTCCCACTCTCACTCTTTTTTGGTACGGCATTTGCTATTTGAGGCATATAAGCAATGATTCTTTAATACTCCATGTCATGAAAAAGTATATAATAACAACCGTCCTCGCAGTAATGATGACAGCCGGAGCCACCCTGACCGCCCGGGACTACCCTGACGATTATCTTGGACTTCCTGGTGATAACCTGAATCTTTACGCGGTATTGAATCTCTTCCAGGAGTCGAAGACCCTTGAGGAATTCGAAAGATCACTTAATGATGCAGATACGAAGGTCAACAACCTCGACCTTAACGGCGACAATTACGTCGACTACATAACCGTACAGGACTATATCGATGGGAATGTTCACAACATTGTACTGAGAGTAGCCCTGAATCGTAATGAAAATCAGGACGTTGCCGTTTTCACAGTCCAGAAGTTCTCCGATGGATCAGTCAACATCCAGCTTGTAGGCGACGAAGCTCTCTACGGCAGGAATTACATTATCGAACCCGATTATGACAACTACTACTCGGGAACTTACAACCCGGGGTACACCGGAGGAAGCAGGGTTACAATCAATCTGGTCGCTGACTGGCCGGTTGTCAGGTACATTTATTATCCCTCATACATCCCCTGGTACTCATCATGGTACTGGGGCTACTACCCATCCTACTGGAATCCCTGGCGCCCCTTCTACTACGACTACTACTACGGCTTCCACTACTACAATATCCACAACCATTATTACTCAATGTTCAGGCACTGTGATTACCTCAGGTATAACAGATACAACGATTTCTACTACACCCGCCTGAGATCACATTCGACTATGTACTCACGCAGGGTGAGAGACGGCCAATACCGCGACACTTACTCCCGTCCGGATATGAGAAGCGTAGGGGAATCACACTATGCAAAACTCAGTCAGACCAGACGAACCAGCAGCCAGACTGCCTCAACGGATGGTATCCGCAGATCATCATCGGCTCAAAGTTCATCCTATTCATCGGCAAACAATACAAGAAGAGCTGCAACAAATCAGAGTCAGTCAACTGTTCAAAGAAGCAATCCGGCTTCTTCAGGAACAGCAGTAAGGAGAAGTGCAACTGAGCAGAGAACGGTTTCAACTCAGAGAAGTACAACTGCTACTACAAACAATCCCGTCAGGAGAAGTGAATCGGTTCAAAGACCTTCTACAAGCCAGAGCAGGGTAAGCACCCAGGCGAACACCCAGGTACGTAGAACTCAGCCTTATTCAGCACCGGCTTCAGCACAGAGGAGCACCTCATCAACTGTAAACAGGCAGACAACTGCAAGACCACAGACAGCTCAGAGACCGGCAACGACTCAAAGACCGGCAACGGCTCAGAGACCGGCAACGGCTCAAAGACCGGCAACGGCTCAGAGATCTGCTCCGGTAGGCTCCAGGTCTCAGGCCGCTCAGGGTTACAGCTCGCCCCAGAGGTCGCAGGCATCTGCTCCAAGATCTCAATCGCAGTCAAGCTACGGCAGGTCAGGCTCAATGTCCTCATCAAGGTCGTCGGCTCCTGCCGCCAGATCATCATCACCAAGCCGTAGTTCGGTCAGTTCCTCTGCTGCCAGATCATCATCACCAAGCCGGAGTTCGGCTCAGGCATCCTCCGGAAGTTCATCCGGCAGAAGCAGCAGCAGTTCGGGATCATCCAGAAGCTCAGGCTCATCGGGAAGAAGATAAGCGAAAGAAGAACCTGGTTGCTGGTTACTGGGTACTGGTTACCGGGTACAAGCAACTAGCAACTTGCAACTAGCAACCAGCAACTATATAAACTACCAACAACACCGTTTCAGCGAGTAAATTGCTGAGGCGGTTTTTTCATAAATAAACCCTGATTTCTCATTATGAGAATTCACCCGGGTATGCATCAGTGAGAAACAATTGTTGTTATTATTTTAATCTTCTGGCTTTCATTTAAATACATCAGATCCCATCCTTACCTGCAGATTATGGCACGGAGTTGGATATTATTATTGAGAATTCAACAACCCATCACATGAAGAAGACCATTAATATTCTTGTTATCGAGGACAACGAGTACTACAGCAACCTGCTTTCAAATGCGATCCAGCAAAGCCTCAACGGTATTCTTACAAGGGGAGGGTACCAGCTTGTGCTCCGATCCTATACAAATGCAGCTGAATACATGAAGAAGATCAAGGCAGGTGATCTCAGTACAAAATATGACGCGGTCTTCATTGACTATTACCTTGGCGAAGGACTCAATGCGGGTCATGTGATAAAGGTTCTCAAGGAACACTCATGCGACGCCATGGTTATCCTGCTTTCGCAATCGAAATCGGTCAGGGAAAAACTGAACACAATACCCCACGATTATTTTGTGGTCAAGGACGAATTTGCTCCCGCACTCTGTGGTCTTTATCTTCAACAACATATAGAAAACAAATATTCGGTATCTTTGGATCGATGAGCGATCCATCCGTAAAGGAGCCCGGCAGGAATTCGATCCAGATCAGGGTCGGATTACTTATGATCCTGGCAGTAATACTTCTGTCGGCAGCCTTTTACATGTTTTACCGAAACCTTTCTTCAATAGTATCTTCAATTAAGATTGACGAATCCCCTGAATTGAGGCTGGTTGGCATCAGGGATATCTCAACCGACATTGAGAAAGCAGGGAACAGCGTCAGGATCTATATGGCTACAAGGCAACCTGCCGATATCAGGCCCTATTACACATTCATTTCAGGGATAGATGAAAAAATAGCCAGACTGAAAGAAGCCTGCAATAACGACCCGGTTCTTCTTGCCCAGACTGATACTATAACCAATCTGATCAGAAGGAATGTCTCTATCTGGACACAACTGCTCGTCCTTTCGAGGGACGACAATGTTATCAGGAATCTCAGGAGCTTCTCAATCAGCCTCGACTCAGCAACCGACACACTTGCAGGTGAGGGTGCGACGCAAAGAGAATTCAGGTTGAGCCCCGATACAGCTCGGGAAAAAAAGAAAACAGCTACCGACTACGAGGAGATTACCGCACGAAACCAGATGACAAGAGAACAGCTTGCAATCAGGGAACTTCAGCTGGCAAGGAACAGCAGTGTTATAACCGAAAAATTCTACGACCTTATTTCAAGCATGGAGAATGAGGTTTATGGCCAGATCGGGCTGAAAGCGGAGGAGGCACAGAAAGTAGCCGGAGAAACCTACAGATGGCTTGTACTTGTGGCTATAACCGGAGGGCTTCTCGGATTGCTTGTAATTTATATAATTATCAGGTATGCCAGAAATGCAATGGCTTACCAGGCTGCCCTTGAAAAGTCGAGGGATGAAACCGAAAAACTTGCAAAAACAAGGGAGCTGTTCATGGCGAACATAACCCATGAGATCAGGACGCCTTTAACAGCAATCTCGGGATTCACCGAACAGCTTCTCCACGACAGCCGGAACAGTGAAACTTCAAAATCGCTCAATATAATAAGATCATCTTCCGACCATCTGCTGAGGATTATTGATGACGTCCTGGATTTTTCAAAACTTAAATCCGATAAGCTGACCCTCGAAAAGGTACATTTCCGGCTGGCAAACGTCCTTGAGGAAGTTCATGAAATGCTTGCGAAAAAGGCCGCCCAAAACAATACAAGGCTGAGTCATACTCTCGATCCGGATACTCCCCCCGTACTGATTGGCGATCCTTATCGTCTTAAACAGATACTGCTGAATCTTGTAGGAAATTCGATTAAATTCACAAATAACGGTGAGGTATCAATATGGGTCACACATAAACCGAAGACTCCGGAAGAAACCGAACTATCAATCACAGTTGCCGATACAGGTATTGGTATCGACGAATCAAAGATTGAAGTCATATTCGACGACTTCATGCAGGCGGAGATGAACACAACCCGCAAATACGGGGGAACAGGACTGGGCCTGTCAATAGTGAAGAGTCTTATCCGGCTGCATGATGGGAATATAGAGGTGAAAAGCAAAAAAAATGAAGGCACGACAATAGTGTGCCGTATACCCTATCGTATCGGGGACGGGAAACTGGTTAAGACCGATTATGACATCCCTTTGCCTGTCCCGTTTGAATTAGCAGGTAAAAAGATACTTGTTGTGGATGACGAAGAATACAACCGCTTGCTCTTCAGCAAAATACTTCAGGGCTGGAAGGTTGATTTCAGGCTGGCGGAGAACGGCATGACTGCACTTGAGATTCTTAAAACAGAAAAATTTGATCTCGTTTTCATGGATATGCGGATGCCCGGAATTGACGGGCTCAGGACTACAAGGTTCATCAGGGAGGAAATGCAGATAAGCGAAACTGAAATGCCGGTAATCTTCATTTCAGCGGCTCCCGGGAAAGAAGATCAGGAAAAATACAGGAAGGCCGGCATCAATGCATTCCTTCCAAAACCTTTCTCCGAAAAAATGCTTCTTTCGGCAATCATTGAAGCAACTGACCTGAATCTTGAAAACAGCTCAATGGCAAGCGCTGAATCCGTAAGGGAAATAACTGAAGAAACAGGCAGCATCGATCTCCGTAACCTGTATCATCTGTCCGGCGGCGACAATGTTTTTGTAAAGCAGATGCTTGAAACATTTATCTCGACAACAGCCGCAGGATTGAATGAAATGGCTGAGGCTGCCGGGAAGGCTGAATGGGAGAAAACAGCAGATATTTCTCATAAAATTCAACCTCCATGCAGGCATATCGGGGCAGGTACACTCTTTGAACTCCTTTCAAAAATAGAAAGATCCATCCGCAAGGAAGGAAAAACTGACCAGATAGAAGCGCTGACAGAAAGCTCTTTCAGGGAATTCGAAATCATAAAACGTCTCATCGGAGAAGAAATCGTAAAAACAGGCTGAACTGAAAATTATCCGTCCGGTTTTTTTATCTTGCGGTTTCAGCCTGAAGAGACTGTAATAATTCATGAAACTGACACTATATGGCCGAAAAACCCGTCAGGATATTTGTGGTCGAAGACAATGAATGGTATAACAAGCTGCTTGTCTATACACTTTCCCTGAATCCCGATTATGAAGTCACAAGCTTCCTCAATGCCCGTGATTTCCTTGCTAAACTTGACGAAGCGCCCGATATTGTCACTCTCGATTACAGGCTCCCCGATCTTTCGGGTCTCGAAGTGCTCAAGCGAATCAGGCAGGAAAATGAAAATATCCGCGTAATCCTTATCTCAGAGCAGGAGGATATCGCTTTGGTCGTAACCCTTCTAAAGATGGGAGCCTACGATTACATAATCAAGTCAAACGACATCAAGGAACGTCTTCTTAACACAATTCAGAACCTTACAAGTGATATCCACCTGAAAAAGGAGATATCCACTCTCCGTAAGGAGGTTCAGAAAAAATATTCCTACAGCAAGACTATCCTTGGCGAGAGTTCCGCAATAAAAAACATTCAGGATCTGATCGGCAAGGCTATAGAGACAAACATTACTGTTATAATCTCCGGAGAAACCGGTACGGGAAAAGAGCTTGTTGCCAAGGCAATACACTATAATTCAAGACGACGTGACAGGCCATTTGTTGCTGTGAATGTTCCGGCCATCCCAAACGAGCTGATCGAAAGTGAGCTTTTTGGTCATGAGAAGGGATCTTTCACAGGTGCCACAAGCAGGCGTATCGGGCGCTTTGAGGAAGCTGACGGCGGTACTCTTTTCCTGGATGAGATCGGGGAAATGGATCCCAATCTTCAGACAAAGCTGCTCAGGGTGCTCCAGGAAAAGGAAATCGTGAGGATCGGAAGCAACAAACCCATCAAAACCGATTGCAGGATTATTACAGCCACAAACAGAAACCTCAGGGAAGAGATCAGGAAAGGGACCTTCAGGGAGGATCTTTATTACCGCTTAATGGGATTACCTATTGAACTCCCTCCTCTTCGCGACCGGTCGAGCGACATTCTTATTCTTGCAAAGCATTTCGCTGAAAACTTTTCGAGGGAAAACGGCATACCGATGAAACCGTTATCTGAAGGAGCCAGGAAAAAGCTTCTTGCCTATAACTTCCCCGGAAACGTAAGGGAACTGAAATCACTTGTCGAGCTTGCTCTTACCCTGTCGGTCGGCGATGAGATAACAGAAAGCGACTTTGCAATAGATACTGTAAATGATCTTTCAGGCAACGACACAACCGACCTTACAATGCGTGAACACGAAATGCGGATACTCAGGGCCACCCTTAAGAAATACAACCACGACATCCCCCTCACAGCCAAAAAACTGGATATGGGAATCTCAACGATTTACAGGATGATGAAGGAGGACAAGGCGTGAGGCGTGAGGCGTGAGGTTTGAGGTTCAAGGTTCGGGGTTCAAGGT
>CAZKTX010000026.1:0-8973 GCA_964555805.1 uncultured Rikenellaceae bacterium | reverse complement strand
GGTTCAAGGTTCGGGGTTCAAGGTCATGCCGGTTATGTCGGTTCTGCAAGTTATGCCGGTTCTGCAGGTTCTCCAGGTTATGCTGGTGATGCAATAGCCGGAAGAACGTCTTGATCAGGTCTGAACGGGGAAGCTTTTTTTACTTTCCATAAAGATTATTCCCGGGAAATTATCGTTTTCTTTGGAATGGGTGGAAATTCAGGTTCACTGCATAGGTTTTGTTTATCTGAATTTCGGGACATAAGCTTCCCGCTCATTAACTTCAGGATTAGAAAAAGAGACAATTGTGAGACTGATTCCCGGATTTGTGAAGTTCTGCCTGAACAAGAGGATAGCTCAACTGACAAGAAACAGTTTGTGTATATCCCTTGTATTGATGCCATTCCTTTATTTCGCACACCCTGTTACTTCTTGCAGCCAGTCTTATGTATATATACAGGATACTCTGAACAACGATCGGCTAAGATACCTTGCTCAGCCCGATACAATCCATTATCAGTTCATTAAGTCGGAACAGAACTCTAAATCCGGTTCTGCTTTAAGCGGGTACATTGATTTTCTGATAAAAATAAGTGATACAAGCAGATATAAAATAGTCAGCCTTGATGAGTACAATGTGACAATTGACCCCCGCAAAATAATAATAGGACTAAGGCATGATGTTGACCTTAATCTGAATACCGCCTGTCAGCTTTCAAAAGTTGAGTATAATTTTGGCATTCAGTCTGTCTACTACATTTTGCATACGGCAGGATATTATCTGTCCCAGCCAAATAACTATTCGGCTCACAACGAATCAATTATTCCCATATTGAAGAGCATGCAGAATGATTACAACCACAAAATCGGATGGCACAACGATCTTGTAACACTTCAGCTGGTTTATAATATTGATCCGGCAGGATTTCTCAGCAAGGAACTTAACTGGTTAAGAAACAGCGGCATCAGTATCAGGGGAACTGCGTCGCACGGTTCTCAGTATTGTTATACCTACAAATATCTGAATTATTACTTCTTTGAAGAATATAAGGATCCTACAGTGGGTAAGTTTGTAAATAATGACAGCACATTTGTAAATGACAGGTGGATAAAGATAAAACATGCAGGTTTAAATGACTCGGGACTTGATTATGAAGCATATTTCCTGAATAATAACAAATATTATTCCGATGCCTCAATTGTTGATGGAATCCGATGGAATGTAAGCATGCTTGATCTGGAGTCTTTATCGCCCGGCGACAGGGTCATAATTCTGACCCATCCGGTTTATTATCCTGCAGGCGGATCTTCAGTGTCAGAAATAACCTCATTCAGTATTTCAGGCCAACTCAGGTCAGAAATAGATCCGGATAATGCAACAATCCAGGTTGAAATGCCTTCGGGAATCAAGAGAGACAGCCTCACGGCAGCATTTTCAGTTTCACCCGGCGGCCGGGCAATGCTGGGTTCAAAGGAGTTGTGTTCAGACCAGAATTCAATTGATTTTACAAACCCTGTTAATATTAAAGTAGTAGCTGAAAATGGCCTGGCATATAAGAATTGGCTAATTAATGTTATAAATTCGGAAGATTCAGGGATAGTGGGTATTGATGAAATTTCAGATTCTCATGTTGCCGTATATCCAAACCCTGCTCATTCAGTCCTATATATTGAGGGGCTGGCACAAAACTCAACAATTTCAATATTTGATCTTGGGGGAAAACTTCTTGTTGATAATCTTACTGTAAGTGATTTTCTTGATATCAGCAGTCTGCATGAAGGTATATACATTATAAGGATTAATAACAATGGCAGAACTGAATCAATTAAGTTTATAAAAAAGTAAAACTACGCAATTGTTTCTCCGCGAAATTCTGAGCTTTCCTCTGCGATCCCTAAGCATCGGGACTGCGAGAAATTCTTTTTTCTTCCTTCCTTCTTTTTCTCAAAATGAGAATTTTTATTCCAAAATGAACAGAACCCTCAATTTTTAAGTTTTGGCATCTGTCTGATATCGTGCGTTTTAAGTTCTGGCATTGATTCCGGCCCGTCGTTTGTCTTATGTTGTGAAACCAAAAAGATCTCAACATTTAAACCAATATTTTAAAGAAAATGGAAACAAGGGAATTCAATGACTCAAAAAATAAGAGTGAAGACTTTGCCGCAATAAGCCGGCTGGATGAAGCAAGAAGACAGGGCAGATCAAAAGGAGTGCTTATAACTGCCATAATAAGCCTGGCCATTCTGCTTGGACTGGGTCTGCTTGGCTGGTCCTTGTACAAGAAGGATCATAACACTCAGCTTGCTCTTATGGAAAACCAGAGGGTAACCTTTACGCAGGAACTAAGCCAGCGCGACTCAACCCTTAACGACTGGCTCACCTCGTTTGATGAGATTGAAAAGAATCTTCGCCTGATAAAGGAAAAGGAGAAACTTATTACAGTCAACTCGGCAGGTTCGGAAGTGTCGGCAGACAAAAGGAACCAGATAATGGAAGATATAAAGAGCATAAATACCCTGCTCGACGAAAACAGGAAGAAGATTGCCTCACTCAACTCACAGCTTAAGAAATCGGGAACCACGATCACCGGTCTCCAGACCAGGATAGCCGAGCTTGAGACTTCAATGAAAACTTATGAAAACGACATTGCCCTGCTTAAAGCTACTCTCGACAATAAGAACTTCGAGATCGAGCAGCTCAATGAAACAATGGTGGCACTCAACGACACAATCAACATGAAGGCGGAGACAATAAATACCCAGACTTACATGCTGAATCAGGCATTCCTTGTATCAGGTACTTACAAGGACCTGAGGGATAAGGGACTTCTTTCAAAGGAAGGCGGATTTCTCGGAATCGGAAGGAAGGAATCGCTGACAGACAACTTCACCGACAGCATTTTCACCGAGATAAATATTACCGAACTGAAAAGCATTCCGGTCAATTCGAAGAAAGTGAAGCTTGTCACCGAACATCCTGCAGGTTCGTATGAACTTGTACGTCAGGATGAAGATCAGATCGCCTCGATTGCAATTCTAAATCCCGGGGAGTTCTGGAAGATATCAAAATACGCGGTGGTTGAATTAGTCAAATGACATTAATCAGGTGTTAGTTTAGATAGGTTAGGTTAGAAAAAGAAAAAGGGCTGTATCATTAGATGCAGCCTTTTTGATTTATTAGTTCATTCATTCTCAAAATTACTGCTTCAGGTTACACATCCGCAAATAGAGATATCCAAATTGAAGGATAAATGATATCTTTAGAGTGCGATTACATTAATTATGGGCCATTTAATAACGTTTGACCTGTCCCTGCCGCTTGAAAATCCGGTTTTGCAGTTTCTTGTGATACTGATGATCATTTTGCTGGCCCCCCTCCTGTTCAACAGGATCAGAATGCCTCATATCCTCGGGTTGATAGTTGCCGGAGCAATAATCGGTCCCAATGGTTTTAACCTCATCCTCCGCGACAGCAGTATTATTCTTTCCGGTACGGCCGGACTTCTTTACATTATGTTCCTGGCAGGGCTGGAAATAGACCTTGTACAGTTTAAGAAACACAGCTTTAAAAGCATTGTTTTTGGCTTATATACTTTCCTCATTCCGATGGCCCTTGGGTATCTCTCCGGCATTTATCTTCTTAAATTTTCAGTTCCGACCTCAATACTGCTTGCCAGTTTATTTGCTTCACACACGCTCATTTCTTATCCAATATTAAGTAAGCTTGGTGTTACAAAGAACAAGGCAGTAAGCATATCTGTGGGAGGCACAATGATTACCGACACCCTTGCACTTCTGGTTCTTGCCGTTATTGTCGGAATGACAACAAGTGAGGTGAACAGAGAGTTCTGGACAAAACTCATAGTATCGATAATCGCTTTCGGACTTACTGTAATATTCCTTTTCCCTTTAATCACAAGATGGTTCTTTAAACATACAACCGATAGTGTTTCCCAGTACATTTTTGTCCTTGTGATTGTTTTTCTCGGAGCCGTGCTTGCACAAGCAGCCGGGATTGAAGCCATTATTGGTGCTTTCCTTTCAGGCCTGGCGCTTAATCGCCTGATCCCCAACACTTCATCCTTGATGAACAGGATTGATTTTGTCGGTAATGCAGTCTTTATACCTTTCTTTCTGATCGGAGTCGGAATGCTCGTGGATTACAGGGTGTTTTTCTCCGGATTTGAAACCATAATAGTTGCCGTCGTAATGACAACTGTTGCCACACTGGCAAAATTTCTTGCTTCGTGGGCAACACAGAAAACCTTCAGGTTAACTGTTGATGAACGGAGAATCATCTTCGGCCTTAGTAATGCCCAGGCTGCTGCAACCCTTGCTGCAGTTATGGTCGGGTATAACGTTATAACCGGGGTAGCCCCTGATGGTACTCCGATACGTCTGCTTAATGAAAGCGTTCTTAACGGTGCAATAGTAATGATCCTGATAACCTGCACAATTGCAACATTTATAGCTCAGAAGGGAGGACAGAATATTTCGCTGAAGGAATCGCAGAAACATGAGGATGAAGATAGTGAAGGCGGCGAAAAGATATTGTTAGCCATAAGCAATCCCGAAACAATTGAGGAAATGATAAACCTCAGCGCCGTGATCAGATCGGCAAACAATAAAAGCGGCTTTTTCGCTCTGAATATAATCGATAACATTGGAACGGACCACGACAGGGTTCAGAGTGCAAGGAAAATCCTTGAAAAGGCAGTATACACGGCATCGTCCGCTGACATGCAGATGAGCAAAATTCTAAGGTATGACATCAATATTGTCAATGGTATTTCAGGTGTCGTAAGGGAACAATCGATTACCGACCTTGTAATGGGTCTTCATGTCAAAAAGGGGATCAGCGAATCGTTTCTGGGAAATTTAACCGAAGGCATCCTGACTAAATGCAATACAACCACATTTATTTATAAACCGGTTCAGCCATTATCAACTATCAAGAGGCATATTGTCATCATTCCCAGAAAAGCAGAGATTGAAATGGGATTTCCAGAATGGATAATTAAAATCTGGAACATTGCAAAAAACACCGGAACAAAGCTTTTGTTCTACGGATCAGAGCAGACAATCAAACTTCTGAAGGGTGTCAGGGACAAACAACCGGTTGAAGCAGAATTCAGAAATTTCACTGACTGGGATGATTTTCTGATTCTCTCCCGTGATATAAAAAATGATGATAATCTCATCATTATCCTGAGCAGGGAAAACTGGCCCTCCTATCATGAAGGAATGGCAAGGGTACCTCACTACCTGAACAGGTATTTTCAACTAAACAGCTATATCCTGCTCTATCCAATCCAGTCAGGTGTGGGGGACAATTCATTGGATCTGATAAACCCGTCCATGCTCGATTCGTTTGAAAAACTTGACGAAATCGGGAAGAATATTGCAAGACTGTTCAGGAAGAAATAGAGGTATCAAAATCACAAGCCTTCCCGGGTTGAATTAGTCACCCGTTTAAATTACAAATTAAGAATATACACCAAAAATTATTTGGTTAAGGTCAACATTATCAAATCTGTAAATGATGTGACTTATAAATTTATTTCTTATTTTTGTTTATAAGGTCAACCGAAAAGACATTCTATCTCTTGAAGCTGTATATTAAAAATATGGTTTGCCAGAGGTGCAAGACAGCTGTTAAAAACGAGCTGGAAAAACTTGGATTGCATTATACAAGGGTTGATCTGGGTGAGACAGAAATAATGGAGGACCTGTCACCAGGCCAATGGGCTGCTCTGAGTGTTTCACTTTCAAATATCGGGCTTGAGCTACTGGATGATAAAAAGAACGTTCTGGTTGAGAGAATAAGAACCCTTATTATTCAACTTGTACACTCTAATGAAGAGCCTATCAAAACAAATCTTTCCGACTACCTTGCCCATAAGCTGAATTACAATTACAATTATCTTTCCAATCTTTTCTCCGAAGTTAAAGGGACCACAATCGAGAAATTTTACCTGGCAAATAAAATCGAAAGGGCCAAGGAACTTATTGTATATGATGAGCTTAATCTTACCGAAATCGCCCGGAAACTTCATTACAGCAGTGTAGCTCATCTGTCAAACCAGTTTAAAAAACTCACAGGGCTCACTCCCTCACATTTCAAAAATCTAAAGAGCAAAAAACGTCACGATCGGGGTAAGCCCTTAATGAGTTAATATACTAACTTCTACATAATTAATCCCGGTACGGGCATCCACCTTACGCTCCCATGGTCCGGAAATCCTTACACGACTTCCTTTCAGATTCCCGTAATTCACATTGGCTGTTATCGAAAGTTAATGTTCCGGCTTAAAGGAGAACGGCTCTTTTATTAAAACGTAAATCTTGTAACTTTTTATCCGAATTATGTAACACCCACCCGGATCATTTTCTTTACCTTTAATATGTAATCTCTTTAGGAAAAAATCCTTTAATGAAGAAAGAAGGACAGACACTTTACGCTATCTGACAGTTTTCAAATTGTGTAAAGCAATGATTAACAAGGCTCTTGTAAAAAAAGCACTCCTCTGTACGCTGGATCAGGACAAGACACCAGACCCGACTCGTGAGAATTATGACGATCCCGGGAGCTGTGAAACCTCAATGCTGATTTTTGACATTTTCGGAGGTGAAATTTTAAAAACACATTATAAAAACGGCTGGCATTTTTATAACCGGGTAAATGGAAGACGTTTCGATTTTACAGGATGCAAAACAGGTAGATCTTCACGAACCGGCCGGTTTGATGATATTCCTTCATCGCCGGACGAGATTCATAATTACTTTGAGAAGGAGGATTATCTGACTTTTCTGATGAGGTTTGTAAGAGCTTTCGAAGAAACTGTCGGCCTTAAAAACTACAGGTCCGATTTAATTGCATGAAGTTTTAAACTGAGGCGGGCTTCTCCAACAACACTTCCTGATATTAACAGGGCATTGCCGGGAATAATCCGGTTGGAAGAAAGAATTCAGACAGCTTTGGATGAGAGCAGCTTTCAATAGTTGCGGGGCTGGATAAGTTAGTGGTGAAATGGTGAAAGGCCGCGTTGAAAGATGCGGCCTTTCTGATTTAACAGACACAGATAATTGCCTGCAGAACAAAATCTTCCGACAACGAATTGTAAATAATTTACAGACGAGTCTCAGTAGAATTATTAAATTTACCTCACTTTAATGATGCAGAAATGAGTACAAGTTCGGTGGACAATTATATCTCAGCCTTTCCTTTCCCCGTTCAGGAAATCTTAAGGCAGATCCGCACAATTATACTTGTGTCAGCTCCTGATGCAACTGAAAGCATCAGCTATGGGATGCCTGCATACACTGCCAATGGCAGGCCCCTGGTCTATTTTGCAGGCTACCGCAATCACATAGGGTTCTATGCTACCCCCTCAGGACATGAGGAATTTGCAAAGGAACTGGCCTCATATAAACAGGGGAAGGGTAGCGTCCAGTTTCCTTTGAATAAACCTATCCCCTACGATCTGATAAGAAGAATTGTTGAATTCAGAGTTAAGGAAAACCAGCTTAAAGCCAGACGTTGATTTTTCAGTACGGGATTCTCTTACAAATAATCAGCCGCAATATTCCCATATATAAAAATCTGCTCTCTGTAATTAAAAGATCCCTGTACTTATATTATATTTTCTCTCGTCGTTGAGCCGGCTTATTTTTGGGAAAATACGATCTGTCTATGATTAAGAATTATTTCCTTACGGCATTCAGAACTCTGATACGAAACCGGAACTACACAATTATTAACATAGCCGGTCTTGCTGTTGGTATTGCAGTTTGCATGATGATTTACATCATAATCAGGTTTCATACAGGTTTTGATACTTTTCACTCCAAAAAAGACCGTATATACAGGGTGTTAACCGAATTTCACAATGCGGATGCTACAAATACAACTTATAGCAAAGATGTTCCTTTTCCATTG
Organism: uncultured Rikenellaceae bacterium; assembly: GCA_964555805.1. Lineage (GTDB taxonomy): Bacteria > Bacteroidota > Bacteroidia > Bacteroidales > VadinHA17 > LD21. The sequence goes on along the minus strand of CAZKTX010000026.1, from coordinate 1,055 downwards.
CCCGAAGGATTGAAATCGGCTTTCCCCCAGATAGAACAGGTAGCTCCGGTTTTTGCAAGCCGTGATGATAAAGTGCTCATAACTGATAACAACGGAACAACGATAAAGGCTTTCAGGGAAACCAAAGGTGTATTCTTTTCCGGGCCTTCCTTCTTTAAAATATTTGATTTCCCCCTGCTCTCCGGGTCGTATGAGTCATTGAACGATCCGAACAATGTTTTACTGTCAAGAGAGACTGCAGAAAAATACTTTGGCGACTGGAAAACAGCGCTGGGAAAGACAATTAAGCTGGAGGCAGGCGGCTATATTTTCGAGCATGGTACAGAAGTATTGAAAGTATCAGGTGTTCTGGATGCAATACCTGCGAATACCGACTTTCAATTAAAACTTGTCGTGGCCTACGGTACAGGTTTTACAGGAAGTCTCATGGCCTTATCCACCGATTGGGAGGATAGAACCAATTCGGGTTTTGGCTGCTATATTCTTATGCCGTCGAATAATTCAGTAGAAAAATTCAATCAGCAGCTAAGAGAATATTCAGGAGAGGTTCAATCGCCTGAAAATAAAGATAATTACATAATCCAGCCGGTGAGCGCCGTTCATTACGACACTCAAACCGGCAATTACAGTAACCTTTCAATCAGTCACGAACTGCTGAATGTATTGTGGCTGATTTCAGCATTCATACTTCTGATTGCCTGCATAAACTTTATAAACCTTTCCACCGCTCAGGCTGCTAACCGCGCAAAGGAAGCCGGCGTCAGAAAAGTACTGGGAAGTAATAAATTTCAACTGCAAATCCAGTTCACAATCGAAACACTTTTGATAGTCATAAGTGCTGTACTTTTTGCCGGTTTAATTACAATTATTGCTCTGCCTTATATAAATCAACTTCTTGAACTTTCCCTGTCATTCAGCATACTTGACAATCCGGCACTTATCTTATTTCTTGTTACAATAACAATAGTTGTTACAGCACTCGCCTGTTTTTATCCTTCAATAGTCTTGTCGCGTTTTAATCCTGTAAATTCTTTAAAGAGTAAACTGACATCCGG
>CAZKTX010000025.1:24309-30568 GCA_964555805.1 uncultured Rikenellaceae bacterium | reverse complement strand
GGCGCTCAACATCATATACAATCCTGATGGGAACCATTTCTTCAGAAAAAACCAATCCTGAAATAAACCAGATTGCATTCTTCGATCTCGACCGGACAATCACAAGGGCTGTCAGCGGGAGACTTCTTGTAACGGGCGCTTACAGGCGAGGCCTGATGAAAAAATCAGATATCCTGAAAGCTCTGTGGCTCTCATCTGCTTACAAGCTTAAGCTCAGGGACCCCGTTGCAATCATGAATGAAATGATAATATGGGTGAAGGGAATAAAGGTCTCCGACTTTTCTGCCCTATGTTCCGAAATTTCTCATGCAGATCTATTCCCGTCGGTTTACAAGGAAGCTGTTGCTGAAATCGGACTTCACAGAGTAAACAATGTCCGTACTGTTCTGCTGTCATCATCGGTTTCCCAGATCTGCCGTGAAATATCAGTCCAACTCGGACTTAACGATATAATCTGCTCGGAGCTGGAAGCAACTGAAGGACTTCTGACCGGTTTACCGCTTGGGAATCTGTGCTTTGGAGAAGAAAAAGCCAGAAGGGTGATTGCCTATTGTGAAAACAACAATTACTCTCCCGCCAATGCCTTTTATTACGGCGATTCAATTTCCGATCTGCCGGCCCTGAGCATTGTTGGAAATCCGGTATGCGTTAATCCTGACAGGCAACTCGAAAAGGAAGCCTTCAAAAGAGGGTGGAAAATATACTGGTGGAAGTAGCCTGTCTCTGCAGGCCACAAGTTCCGGTCAGCTTTCAAGAATCAGCTTAAGCCTGTCGCACAGATCCTTAAGGCCTTCCGGTGTATCCCCTCCTCCCATTTCGATAGTAGCCCATCCTGTGTAACCTGTATCCTCAATTGCCTTCATCACGGCAGTCCAGTTTACATCCCCCTCACGGAGCTTTACATTGAACCCGGCCGACCGGCCCTTTTCATCAGCAAGCTTACGGCTGTATTCCTTAATATGAATTTTGGCTACCCTTTTGCCAAGTATCCTGATCCACTGTTCCGGCCAGCCAAATGCAAGTATGTTGCCGCAATCGAAATAGGCGCCCACAAACTCACTCCCGAACTGATCAATATAACGGGCCATTTCAAGAGGACTGAGAAGAAAGCTGTTCCAGACATTCTCGACAGCGATCCTGACCTTCAGCTTTTCAGCGAGTGGAACAACCTTTTTTATCTCCCCGGCCGACCGGTCCCAGCATTCATCGTAACTGACACTGTCTGTCACCCGTCCGGGCACAAGCAGCACCGTATCAGCACCGAATGCTGCAGCATCTTCGAGAGCATGCTTCATTGCAGTTACCCCCTCCTCCCTGACAGAAGGATCGGGGCTCGACATCAGGAACTTCCAGTGCTGTGAATTACAAACACTTGGAACAATCAGTCCTGTCTTCTTCATTGCCTGCAGCACCTCTGCCCTGTCGAGATGACTATCAACCTCAACACCGTCAAATCCTGCCTGTTTTGCAGCTTCAAACTTTTCAAGAATGCTGTTTCCCACTCTTATGCCGCCCCACATCATGCCTTTCTTCAATGACCTGACGGTCTGGGGTCCGAACAATCCGGACCCCGTCAACGGTACTGTCGAAATAAGTGCAGAAGCAAGGGCCGTGGTCTTTGTGAATTGTCTTCTGTTCATTATTGCAGATTTTACTTATAATTCAAATGAATTTCTCCGGGAAGATCGACGCATCAGCTCAGGTTTGGCGGAACTCCGATAACGGGAGGCACTTCAGGGATGTCGGGTACGGGGCCGAATTCGAACACCTTTGGCCCGAGCGCCAGATCGGAGTTCATTAGCTCGTCCCACGTGACATCCTTGCCAGTGTAAGCGGACATCCTTCCCATAATTGTAACGAGTGTTGAACTCACCTGCGCCTCACCATCGTTTACTGTATTTCCTGTCCTTATTCCGGTAACAAGATTTATATGCTCCTGAACATATGGATCTGTGACTTTCCAGGTCTCGTCAGTCGAACCTTCCTCCGGATGAGGATATTTCCAGATCTCCTCACCCTTAAGGTTGTATATCATACCCTTTGCATTTGCGTATCCCTCAGTGCCAACAATGAACTGCTCGGTAAGATTGCTGCATCCCGTTATCTGCCTGGCGGCGCAATGGGTATGCATTCCGTTGTCGTAGACGTATTCGACGCTGAAGAAATCGTACTGGTCGCCGCTCACTCTTCTCTGGCGCCCTCCCCAGCCCATCGCCTTCACCGGATTTTTACCTATGTACCAGTTCATTACATCTACCTCGTGAATGAACTGTTCAACTATATGATCTCCTGAAAGCCAGCAGAAATTTGCCCAGTTTCGCAGCATGTATTCCATATCAGTCCAGCCAGGCTGGCGCTGAACCACCCACAGACCACCGCCGTTGCGGGTTATATGGGCGCTTACTATGTCGCCTATTTCGCCGCTTGCTACTCTTCGCCACGTCTCGGCAAAATCCTTCTGAACGCGCCGGATTGTGCCGCTTACCATGCAGAGTCCCTTCTCCTGGGCTCTTTTGACAGAGACCAGGACTTTGCGGGCTCCAACCGGATCGACAGCAACAGGCTTCTCCATGAAAATATGCTTTCCGGCATTCACGGCTGCCTCAATATGATACGGTCTGAAGGCAGGAGGAGTGCAAAGCAGGACAAGATCGACCCCCGAATCAATAACCTTCTGATAGGCGTCAAACCCAAGGAAACAATTCTCATCAGCAACTTCAACAGCGTGTGCTGATTTCCTTAGCTGCTCCCTGCACTGGTCAAGCTTATCCTTGAAGACATCACCCAGGGCTGTTATCTGAAGGTTTGGACCCGCATCGAGAAAGTTCACAGCAGCTCCGGTACCCCTGCCTCCGCATCCTATCAGACCAGCCTTGATTGGCTTGCCATCGGGGGCCTGAGTAAGAAAGGCCGGCAAATCGACAACTTTTCTTTTCGGCTTCCCGGAACATGAAGCAACCAGTCCGGCTGTTCCTATTGCGCCAATAGCGGCAAGAGATGTTCTCGAAATAAAACTGCGGCGGTCAATGCCTTCTTTAACTGTGTCGTTGGGGTTCTTTTTCTTTTCCATAGGTTTGATTTATTTCTGATTGTTTTAATAAACTTCCAGTTCTTTCCATCCGGGTATTGCCGGAAATGTGGCATGCGGTTCGGTCTGATACCAGTAACATACCGAAGCTATATCTGATTTCTGGGCCAGGTACCTTCCTCCCTGCCGCCATCCCAGATCCTGAATTGTAATCCGGAGGTCCTTTTCAAACCTCACAGGATCCATTATGTGCCACCTGTACATGCCGAACCTCTGCATTACATTGTAATGCCCGTCACCTCTTATTATCTGGTGCAGACCCGAATATGGCGTGCAGAACTCGGTGTAATTCACCTCCTCCACTCCATAAGTGTTCTTCTTCCTTGTGTCGAAATCGTAGGAGCCGCAGATATAATCCTCGGTACCTGTTCCGCAGATTGTCGGATATTTTGTGTCGCCATCGATGAAGAATTTGATCTCGCCTTCACCCCACCAGCCGTTGTTGAACACGCCCCATGCAAGATATACGCCCACATACTGGCCTCTCCCCTTTATGCCGTCGACAATTGTATAGTCGGAAGTCACATTCGGATTGAGCCTCCTGTACTGAGCATGGAAGTAAGCCGCATCATCAGGAACGTCAGTCAGCGTGTAATCGATCTGGTAATAAAGTGTCATCACATCAGCATCTCCCACGTTCTCCATTGTGATCCTGCAATGCTTCCTGAACGGCATCACCCAGTAGCAGTTAAAGGCGCTTCCCGGATTTACGCAAACCGCCTGAGAGACAAGTGGAGCATACTGACCCCATCCCATGGCGAAAAAGTCGCCAACGGGACATTCAACAGAGGGTTCCTTCTCGTTGTCCCAGTAAATCCGAAGTATTGAATAACGCCATTTGCCTGCCGGTGTCATCCAGATATGCTGGATAGCACCCGGACCATCAATTTCGGCAAGCGTGAAGGTTTCACCCGGCTGAATCCGGATGTACGGATTCACCTTCCATCCCTGGCCCAGGTCGCGGGCTGCATTTGAAGCATTAGCCACATTCAGCTTGTCCTTGTCAGCCGGAGAGGCCATCCCGGCCTTTCCTTTCTCACCGGTAAAGTTTTCGGGGCTGATCGAACGGGTTTTTGCATCAGACAGCCTGTAAAGGTTGCCCATGTTCATGTCGAGTCCGTTGAATCCTTTCTGTGAAAAAGCCTGCAAAGAAGACACTGAAAGGATAAGTGCAGCAAAAATGAATTTTCTCATACTTTCTGGTTTATTGCGATTGATTAACAGGTAAGCGGATCAGTGGTCATCATTTTCTTAAAATTAAAAAATTCTGATAACTTAAAGGGAATAAATCCGCATTTTATTCAAATCTTTATGGCGGACAGGATCGCATCGATATTTTAATGACCCCCTTTCCCGTTTCCCCCACGGGGGAAAAGCTTCCTGCTCCTGCCCCCTTGGGGGAATCCCGAAATTTCGGGAGGGAAGGGGGTTTTATATTAGTGACAATAGGCCGAAAGCCGTATTTTTGATAAACTACAAATCATCTTCAATGAATTTCAAGTTTTCAATACCTCACAACCTGGTTATAGTCTTCAGCATTATTATCTGTGCGGCGATACTTACCTGGGTGATCCCCGGCGGACGTTTCGAGCGGGAAACAGTTGACGTCAATGGTGTTGAACGCAGCGTTATTGTAAACGGCTCATTTCATTACGTTGAAAGCCAGCCTCAGACATGGCAGATTTTCTCTGCATTTTATAAGGGCTTCATTAATATGTCGCACATAATCGTATTCATACTGATGGTCGGCGGCGCCTTCTGGATAATGAACGACACAAAGGCAATTGATGTCGGGATTTTCTCATTTCTGGGATTCACCCGGCGGATGGAAAAATACAGGGCAGTGAGACTGGTGGGTGTCAACAATATGGTTATCTCATTCATAATGGTCCTTTTCAGTCTGTTTGGAGCGATTTTCGGAATGGCCGAAGAGACGATTGCCTTTTCTGTGATCTTCGTGCCTCTTGCAATATCGATGGGTTATGATTCACTTGTCGGTATTGCCCTGTGCTATTTCGCTGCCCATATCGGGTTTGCAGGAGCCATTCTCAATCCCTTTACTGTGGGGATTGCCCAGGGGCTGGCCAGCGTACCGCTTTTCACCGGGATTGAATACAGAACACTGTGTTGGGTGTTGATCACTGTTACGGGGATTCTTTTTGTGTTATTGTATGCGGCACGCATCAGAAAGAATCCCGCGAAAAGCATTATGTACGAGGCTGACGGTTTCTGGAGGCGGAAAGGCAGCTCCCAAACCGGAGAGATAAGCTACAATACACCTCGATCAGCATGGCTCACCGCTCTGGCAACAGGGATTGTCGTTGTGATCTTTGCTGTTAAATATCCTGTAACCCGGCTTAATATAGGACTGACAGAGATATCGGCACCTATTTTACCTGCGTTGGCAGGGTTATTTCTCATATTCAGCTATATAAGCCTGAGAAAATCGATCCATTTCTTTGTACTTACAATCCTTGCCTTCACAATGATGTATCTCGTAGCCGGAGTTCTGGGATATGAATGGTACATTATGGAAATAGCAGCGTTGTTCCTTGCAATGGGGCTTGTAACAGGTTTTGCAGCAGGAAAAAAGCCCGGCGACCTGGCCAGGCTTTTCATTGAAGGCGTTAAGGATATTGTCTCTGCAGCACTTGTTGTAGGCTTTGCAGGAGGGATTATTGCTGTCCTCACTGACGGACAGATCATCGATACAGTTCTCTATTCGCTTTCGGGAGCGCTTGAAGGATCGGGGCAGATGTCAGCTCTCACAATAATGTATGCTTTTCAGTCGGCGCTTAACCTTGTTATAACCTCAGGATCGGCAAAAGCTGCACTTACAATTCCCATCATGGCTGAATTTTCCGATCTGGTGGGACTTACAAGGCAGGCAACAATAATGGCCTTCCAGTTCGGAGCCGGCTTCACTGACATGATAGCCCCCACATCCGGAGTTCTGATGGGAGTACTTGGAATGGCAAGGATTCCCTATGTAAAATGGCTTAAATGGGTAATGCCTGTTCTTATAATCCTTGTAGTGCTTGGTTTCCTGCTGTTAATACCAACAGTTACAATGAAACTCAGCGGATTCTAGAAAATATACCTTATTGACAATGCTCCGCCGTCGCCCCAGAAGCCGCTGTATCCTGTAAGATTGAATGCAGGCTTCCAGTC
>CAZKTX010000025.1:18095-24209 GCA_964555805.1 uncultured Rikenellaceae bacterium | reverse complement strand
CGCCGTCGCCCCAGAAGCCGCTGTATCCTGTAAGATTGAATGCAGGCTTCCAGTCGAGACCGATATTGATCGGTACCTCCTCGAAGTTGTATTCGATACCCAGCACACCGTCAATTCCGATAAGGACATAACTTGTTCCGTCATCTCCTAATCTCCCGTTGGTTTTGTCAACATTCCAGAAACCGACATGTGCCCCTCCTCCATAATACCAGTTTAGTCTTGATACATCGAAAGCATTGTTATGAACTTCATATAAGCCAGTAACTTCAAATCCCCCCCATCTGGTAGCAAGTAATCCTTCAAAAGCAGATCGCTGACTGACAAAATGCTTTACAGTAAGTCCATTGAAGAAACCAAGCCTCAGGCCAACTCCCGTGGTGTAATCCTGTGCTGAAGCAAAGGCAGAGAGGAATATTACAAGTGTGAATGTGAGAACGATCTTTTTCATGGCTGTTATTTTTTGTTAATACAACGACAAATTTATTAAAACATTTAATAAAAAAAAAGGGGGAGGATTTACCCCGGATCCTCTCCCCTTCAAAAGCCCCGGATTATTCACCCGGGAAAGAATGATTAACAAACCAAACAAACCAAACTTAAACCAAAGCTAACTTACGAAGAAAACATACTTGTAATCAAATCCGTTTTCACGAAGCCACCATCTTAAGGCCTTTGCAATTTTCCTCCTCCTGAGCATTACCGTCCCAAGTTCCTGTGATGATATTCTGTAGAATGTTTTCATGGCTCTGTTTTTGAATTGACTTTTATCCTGATTCCTTTGATGTAAAGATACTGCCCGGAATAAAGCTTGTCAATACGATAAGGCCCAATCAGTGAGGTTTTCCGCATGTCAAACAACCTTGTTCGTCAACTGAATCCAGAGGATCGGCCTCATCTTTAATCTGCTCATTTATAAAAAACAATAACTCGTCAAAACAGGATCAGAATTTACAAGTGAAACAGCCGGAATTGTTTTCAATCACTCCCGGATCAGGCAACGGTACTGTATTTCAATAAATTACAATACCCTAAGACTGAATCTGATTAAAATACGGGCTTTTGACCAATGGTTAAAACAGAATGATGTAAATTTGCCAAAACCGATGATTCCGGGTTGAATTCACCGGGTTTTTATCCTTATTAATTATCTTTCAACCCCAAAATCTTAGTCTTTTTGAATTATGCCACTTAATATTTCAGATAATCTTCCGGCAGTCAGGATCCTTGAAAACGAGAATATTTTCGTTATGAAGGAGACAAGGGCGGTTCATCAGGACATCAGGCCGCTTCAGATTCTGATCTTTAACCTTATGCCCGTCAAGATCACAACCGAAACCCAGATATTGAGGCTTCTTTCAAATACCCCCATTCAGGTTGAGATCACTCTGATCAACACAAGTATGCACCTTTCGAAGAATACCCCTAAAGAGCATCTCGACTCATTCTACAAGACTTTTGACGACATCGCTCATCACAAGTTTGACGGTCTGATAATTACGGGCGCACCAATTGAACACCTCGAATTCGAAGATGTCGATTACTGGGATGAGATGGTGAGGATAATGGACTGGGCCGATCAGCATATAACCTCGACTTTGTACATCTGCTGGGCATCCCAGGCCGGACTCTGGCATCATTACGGGATCCCCAAGTATATGATGGACGAAAAGAAATTCGGGGTCTTCAGCCACAGGATTTATAACAAGAAACATGTTCTGACAAGGGGCTTTGACGATGATTTCCTGGCCCCGCACTCAAGATATACAGAGGTAAGAAAAGAGGATATCGAAAAGGTTCCCGACCTGGAGATACTTGCCGATTCAGATGAAGCGGGCATTTACCTGCTGGCCTCACGCGACCTTAAAAGGGTATTTGTTACAGGCCATTCAGAATACGACCCCCTGACACTCAAAGAAGAATATGAACGTGATATCGCAAAGGGACTCGATATAAAAATACCCAGGAACTACTTCCTGAATGATGATCCCCGGTGCGAACCCGTTGTAAAATGGAGAAGCCATGCCAGTCTTCTGTTCTCAAACTGGCTTAACTATTGCGTCTACCAGGTTACTCCCTTTGAGCTCGAAAACGGGAAAAAGTGAACCAGTCATAAGCGTTCTGGTTCCGGGTGGATTGATTGCGGGTCCAAGGATCATTCATCGAAATTAATATTCCGGTAATAGGAAAGTTCATTGGCCATCTTCCTGAATGTCTTCTTACTCTGCTTGTCATCCCTGTAACCGCTGATCCGGCTCAGACCATAATAGGCGTATGATGCATAATCGTTCCCGTAATAACCAAATGCAGATAACTCACTGATCCCCCGGTTGTAGAATTTCTTTGCCTGATCGTAGTCGCGGTATTGTTTCTCCTGAATAATCCCGTTAAAAACAGTCATCTGGGCCATAAAATGCCTGCTGCCGGTATTGCCCTTCATAGATTTCATTATCGATTCAGCCTCATCATATTTCTTAGTAAGAAGAAGGTTCTTTATAAATCCTGCCGTGTATGGCAGGTTTGCCGGATAAAGCTCATATAGTGCTTTCGTATACGGAAGCGCCAGCTGGTAATTGTTCTCAAAGTTCATGAAAATATACGACAGAAATGACCAGGCCTCGGCTTTCAGCATGATTGAATTGAAGGCGGCATTCTGCATCTCGGCTATGCCTTTTACCTTGTCTCCCCTGGGAAAGAGAAATGCAAGCATCTTGTACATAGGATGAGCCTCAGGATATGCCTCCCGGTAGTAATTGTAAAGGCCGGTAAAAAAATTGAAATCGGGATAGACTGCTGAGTAATTGAACGACTCCCTGACATACCTGTATGTGTCCATGACCATTGGATTGATCTTTGACTGAAGGTTGTTATCGGCATAGTACATCAGAAGCATTCCCCTGGCACCAAGATTGGCAAGAAGATACTCGGCATAGTTATTCTGATCCTGGTCCTTCTCGCACAATCTGATACATTCTGTCATGTCCTTCTCATACAAATCGGCAGCATGGCTCGCCGGTGTCAGCGGATAGTTCGACCAGTATGTAAGCATCCCGTTATACAGGTAAAGAACCGGATGATCCGGCCAGGCTTCGGAAAGCTTCCGTGAGGTCTGCCGTGCTTCTGAAAACCTGAAACCGTAAATATTATCAACACCCTCCTTCAATATCTTTGTTGCAGCAGTGTCCGTAAGTATCTGACAATGGCCAGCCTGAACGGTCAGTGTCAGTAACAGAATAATACAAATACTTATAATCCGTGACATGGTTGACTCATATCAAATATCCATCCAAATTACAACTTTTCCGGTCATGCCGGCAACCGTTTAACAGAATCCGTAACCAGCCTTAGGCTAAACCCCTGATTTAAAAAGATATGATAGCAGAATGAAAGAAAATAAAAGTTAATTTTTCTTCCTGACTGAACATAATTATCCGGCTGTTGTTAAAATGTATGTCGACTTGATTACCCTTGTTCTTTAACTCACTAATCCCGTTTCCACAATGTTTTCGTTCAGAAAAATATTCAAAGTTGAAGGGTTTGCAGGAATGCCGGGAAGAAGAACAGAACGCAGGAATTTTCGTATCCCCCTGATTGGTGAAAAGGCCCCCTCATTCACCTGTGATTCAACCGAAGGAAAATTTACATTCCCTTATGATTTCGCAACATGCTGGAAGATCCTTCTCAGTCATCCTCTCGATTTCACCCCGGTTTGTTCGACAGAATTGATTGAACTTGCAGCATTACAGGAGGAATTTGATAAGATCGGAACAGTTTTGTGCGCAGTATCTACGGATCCCCTGGAGATACACAAGCAGTGGAAGAGCGCCCTGGAGAGTATTGAATACAAGAACAACTCACAGGTCAGGATAAACTTCCCCATAATTGATGACTCGGATCTCCTGATAGCCAAACTCTACGGGATGATACACAACGAATCTGACAACAACAGGGATGTAAGAGGGGTGTTTATAATTGATCCGGATAACATTATCAGAGCCGAATTCTTCTATCCCATGGAAGTCGGCAGGAACATGGACGAGCTGCTGAGAACAGTGATTGCCCTTCAGACTTCTGACGACAATAAGGTTATGACCCCGGCAAACTGGAAAGCAGGAAATGATGTTATTGTACCCTTCCCTGTTAAGGCAAGGATATCGGCAATGACCCAGGAGTCAGGAGAGTACTATCAGTTCTCATGGTTCATGATATTCAAAAGGGGAATAGGCGGAATCTCAAAAAAAGAATTTTAAACAATAAGCAGGAGCCTGAACATTATGCCCAGGATAATTTCCTTTTAAAAGCAAGGGCTACATTTACAAGTCCTATCATTATCGGAACCTCAACCAATGGCCCGATAACAGCAGAAAATGCCTCTCCTGAATTTATCCCGAAAACGGCAATCGCAACTGCAATTGCAAGTTCGAAGTTGTTACTGGCAGCAGTGAAGGATAATGTAGTCGTCTGCCCATATGTCGCACCCGCTCTCCTGCTCATGAAAAATGAAAAGAAAAACATTATAACAAAATATAATATGAGAGGAATGGCTATTAATAAAACATCCATTGGTAATTTAACTATGTATTCACCCTTGAGTGAGAACATAACAATTATTGTGAACAATAGAGCTATAAGTGTAAGCGGACTTATCCTGGGGATGAATTTTGTATTATACCAATCCTTACTCTTAATCCTGATTAGGAAAAATCTTGTGAGAAACCCTGCTATAAAAGGAATTCCAAGATAAATAAAGACACTCCTGGCAATTTGTCCTATAGTTATTTTCTCAACAACTGAACTTGTCGGGACACCGAACCATCCTGGCAAAACTGCAATAAACACCCATGCATAGACAGAGAATAACAATACCTGGAAGATAGAATTAAAGGCTACAAGGCCAGCACAATATTCCGTATCTCCTTTAGCCAGATCGTTCCAGACTATTACCATAGCGATGCAACGTGCAAGGCCTATCATAATAATTCCATACATATACGGAAGATTGGCGTTGTCTTTACCGGGAAATAACTTAAAGAAAATTATGGCCAGCGTAAACATGAGTACCGGTCCAATGATCCAGTTCTGCACAAGCGAAAGACCCAGAATTTTAAAATTTCTGAAAACTCCACCCAATTCATCATATTTAACTTTTGCCAATGGCGGATACATCATGAGAATGAGCCCGATTGCAATCGGGATATTAGTTGTACTGTCCGGAGAAGATTTCAATGATTCCCAGAATGATGCGATTCCCGGAAAGAAGAATCCTGAAAGGACACCGATAGCCATCGCAAGGAAAATCCACAGAGTAAGATACCTGTCGAAGAATGAGAGTTGTCTGGTTGTACTCATTTGGATAATTTGAAAATGTGCTAATTTGAAAATTTGAAAATCAGACTGATTTAATTGCAGAAACCGTTATGCTGAAGATTCCTGCAAGTCCTTCCCCGGGCTGATTAATTTCCTCATTATCAGAATACTCTGGAACAACTGATTCAGGCAGGTCAATCTCCTTTTGCTTATGGATTTCAATATTCAGGAAGCCTGCATCTTCAATAAACTTCAGATATTCATCCATTTTGCTTGCCCCTGACACACATCCTGCATACATCTCTGCATCTTTCTGAATTCTTTCAGGAAGATTCCCCTTAACAACAACATCAGAGACACAAAAATGAGCGCCCGGCTTAAGCACCCTGAATATTTCCCTGAAAGCTTTGGATTTATCAGGGACCAGATTCAGTACACAATTGGAGATAACAACGTCAAACATATTCTCACTGAATGGCATTGATTCAATATCCCCGAGGAAAAATTCAACATTGCCGTACTTAAGCTTCTTACAATTCTCCCTGGCTTTTGCCACCATCTGTTCCGTCAGGTCAAGACCTGTCACTTTTCCTGTTTCACCGACTATTGCCCTTGCAACAAAACAATCATTCCCGGCACCACTTCCAAGATCAAGAATATGGTCACCTTCTTTAATTCCGGCAAAATCAGTCGGAATGCCGCAGCCGAGGTTCATGTCTGCGTCAGGAATATATCCTTTCTTGTTTTTATAATCTTCACTGAACATAGTATAGTCAACCTCAGTACCGCAACATGATGATCCGCAGCAGC
>CAZKTX010000025.1:5095-17995 GCA_964555805.1 uncultured Rikenellaceae bacterium | reverse complement strand
GGATCATTTAATGCCTTGCCATATTTCATTCCCAATGCCAGCAGAGCTCCGGTTACTGCCCCGCATGTTTGTTGTTGACGACCCATACCTCCTCCGAAAGCACAGGATATCCTTAAGGCATCATCCTCATTAAGCCCATAATCAGCACTAAATACTGTAAAAACTGATTGTGAGCAATTGAATTTATTTCGAAAATAACCTACTGCCTTTTCTGATTTATTCATTTTAAATTAGGTTTGATATTCCTGATATAAAAACCATGAAATTTATTTCTGATCTGGTCTCTTACTCTTCTGAATTCACTCATGACAAATTCTTCCGGGCCCTTCATCTTTGATGGATCTTCAAATCCGAAATGAAGGCGGTGTTTCACTTTGCCGGTGAATACCGGACAGGTCTCATTTGCCTCATCACAGACTGTAACCACATAATCCCATTCACAATCAATGTATTTATCTACACTCTTTGGAGAGTGATTGCTTATATCAACTCCGGCTTCGGCCATTACTTTTACTGCCGTGGAATTGATCTTTGCAGCAGGGAAGGTACCTGCAGAAAAAACCTCAATTTCCCTGTCGAATGACTGAAGGAAGCCATGAGCCATCTGACTGCGGCAGCTGTTTCCTGTGCAAAGAATAAGGATTTTCATACCTAATGCCTGCTTTTGAGTTATCAAAACTGATAATTCCCGTCTTATTCATGCAAATTTATAAAATCATTTCGTAATTTTGCGAAATAACAAACTATAAATTTTTTATGTCAGCAAAATTGGAATTTACACTGGAAGTACAGAAGATAGCCGGATTTTCAAAGGCTCTCAGTCATCCTGTGAGAGTGTACATTCTTCAGAAACTCTCGAAGATGGGCTCCTGCTGCTATAGCGGGGATCTTGTTGAAGAACTCCCCGTCGGCAGGTCTACTCTTTCACAACATCTTAAGGAACTTAAATATGCAGGACTTATACAGGGCGAGATCAATCCGCCGTTTATTAAATATTGCATAAACAGGAAGAACTGGGAAGAAGCGAAACAACTTTTTGCTTCATTCCTTAACGAAACCGAAATCACAGAAGCAAGCTGTGAAGTACAAGAAATTTCTGATCACAAATAAACCTACAGTTCCATTTTCAAATTCTCAAATTTTCAAATCTTCAAATTAATCATGGAAATAAAAATATTAGGAACCGGCTGTCCAAAATGCCTTACTCTCGAAAAAGTCACCCGTGAAGCTGTTGCAGAAACCGGTGTCGATGCAACAATCGAAAAGGTTGATGACATTGTGAAAATAATGGAGTACAGGATCATGCATACTCCGGGACTGGTTATCAACGGGAAAGTAGTCCTCAGCGGACAGGTGCCAACAATAAACAAGGTGAAAGAAATTCTCATTCAAAACAAATAATTCAGAGACAATGAATAAATTCAGATTAATTATTTCAGTGCTGATGATAGTCCCTTTTGTTGCATGTAACTCACAGCAGGGCAATAAACAGGCAGAGTCTGCGGATGGCAACTCCGATAAGATTGAAGCCTATTATTTCCACTTCACTGCAAGGTGTATGACCTGCAACACGATTGAGGCAAAGGCAAAGGAAAATCTTCAGACACTATATCCTAACCAGTTTAATCAGGGATTAATAACCTTTCAGTCATTGAACCTTGAAGAATCGGTTAACAAACCGCTTGCAGACAGGCTTGGTGTTTCAGGACAGACTCTTCTTATAGTAAAGGGAGACAAGAAGGTCAATCTCACAAACGAAGGTTTCCTGTATGCCGTTGCCAAACCTGAAAAATTCAGGGAGATAATCAACGAGAAGGTTGACGGTCTGCTGGCTCAATAGTTAAATGGAATTTCTTACTGACCTGCTCGATAACAGCACAATGCCCTGGCTTACAGCATTGTTGCTTGGCCTGATGACTGCAATCAGTCCGTGCCCGCTTGCGACAAATATTACCGCAATCGGATTTATAAGCAAAGACATCGAAGACCGAAACAGGGTATTCATCAACGGCCTGATGTACACACTCGGACGGGCAATCACTTATACCGCAATCGCATTAATAATATTCCTCGGGGCTGATCAGCTGAAGTTTGGCGGCTTCTTCCAACGCTATGGAGAAAAGATAATTGGTCCGTTGCTGATCTTAATTGGCTTATTCATGCTCGATATATTCAGGATTCAATTCCCGGGATTCAACAGGCTGACATCAGGAATGCAGGATAAAAAGAAATGGAAGTATAAGGATGCACTGCTGCTTGGGTTGCTTTTTGCCCTTGCATTCTGCCCCTATAGCGGCGTGCTCTATTTCGGCATGCTTGTCCCGCTTACTGTTGCCAGTCCCTCAGGACTTTACCTCCCTGTCATCTTTGCAGTTGCAACCGGTATTCCGGTTATAATTATTGCCTGGGTACTTGCCTATACAGTGTCCGGCATCGGTAACGTATATAACAAGATCAAATCCTTTGAACTCTGGTTCAGAAGGATAATTGCAGTTCTCTTTATTGTTGTCGGAATTTATTATATAATAAGGATATATATGTAATCCTTTTACGCGGCATGCATTATTCGGCATTCGGTATTCGTTTATTCGGTGGGTAAAGACATTTTCAAATTTTCAAATTGACTCATTTTCAAATTCGGATTTCTCATTTTCAAATTTTCAAATTACCATGGAGCTCAAAAAAGAATTAAAAATACTGTTCTGGATTGCTGCTGTCTTTGCATTTGCATTCTTTTTACCTATCGAGAGTGCCAGGTTCAACACTGCAATCGCCGCCACTCTGGATCTTGTAAAATGGTATGCACAGGAACATGTTATACTCTGCCTGCTGCCTGCTTTTTTTATAGCAGGAGTAATCTCAGTTTTCGTCAGTCAGGCTTCTGTATTGAAGTATTTCGGGGCACAGGCAAAAAAATGGGTTGCCTATACAGTAGCATCTGTATCAGGAACAATTCTCGCTGTCTGTTCATGTACAATCCTTCCATTGTTTTCAAGCATTCATAAGAGAGGTGCAGGTCTTGGCCCGGCAATTGCCTTTCTGTATTCAGGTCCCGCCATTAATATTCTGGCTATAATTCTGACTGCGCGTATACTCGGATTTGAAATGGGAGTTGCCCGTACAATAGGTGCTGTATCTTTCAGCATAATTATAGGATCAATCATGGCCTTAATCTATCGCAAGGAGGAAAAAGCCAAAAAGGAAGAACAGATGAATATTGTTCCTCCCCCGGAAAAAAGGCCTATGTGGCAGACATCGTTACACTTCTTCACGCTCGTTCTGATCCTTGTCTTTGCCAATTGGGGAAAACCTGCTGAGGGTGACACAACAAGTACCTGGTATTCAATCTGGCATTATAAGTGGTGGATCACTGGCTTCTTCAGTGTTGTTCTGGGATATTCGCTTATAAAAATCCTGAAGATCAAATGGCAATGGGTGCTTGGAGCAGCAATTGTAACAATTGTTACAATTTTAATTTCAAACTCTCTTATTGAAAGTGATAAACTAAGACCTCTTGTACCGATGCTTGTCGGGATAATTGCATTAAGCGTAATCACAATCTTCGATAAGGTGGATGAAGACAACAAAGCCTGGACAATCGCAACATGGGATTTCGCAAAACAGATACTCCCGTTACTTGCAATCGGAGTTGTTACTGCGGGATTCCTGCTCGGATCAACTCACGACGGGAAAACAATTGCAGGGGTGATTCCTAATGAATGGATATCGGCTCTTGTCGGCGGCAATTCGGTTTTTTCAAACTTTTTTGCATCAGTTGTTGGTGCATTCATGTATTTTGCAACTTTGACTGAAGTGCCGATACTGCAGGGACTTATAGCTTCAGGAATGGGGAAAGGTCCCGCACTTGCACTTCTGCTTGCCGGTCCCTCCCTTTCACTTCCAAATATGCTTGTTATCAGGGGCATTATCGGAACTCAGAAAACCGTGGTCTATGTAAGTCTTGTTGTTGTAATGGCTACGATTACAGGATTGATCTATGGTTCCCTTTTTTAATCTATCAAATCATTTCAAAATGAAAATATTAAGAAAATCCTTTTTGCTTTTTTTCACACTGGCCGTACTTATTATAAATACTGACTGTTCAGGTCAATCTCCAAAAGCAGGAGAAAAAACAAATAAAGAAACAGAACCGTTTAAGGTAACTTTTATTGAGCTTGGTTCTGTAAAGTGTATCCCCTGCCAGCAGATGCAACCTGTAATGAAATCCGTTGAAGAGAAATATGGGAAAGATGTCAAGGTTATTTTTCATGATGTTTGGACCGAAGCAGGTGCTCCTTATGCAAAACAATATGGTATTGAAGCGATTCCCACCCAGGTTTTTCTTGATGAAAACGGACAGGAATATTTCAGACATACAGGTTTCTTCCCTGAGGAAGATCTTGTCAAAGTGCTAAAGCAGAAAGGGATAAAGTAAATTATTACTCGCTCTCCTTTTTATCGCTCATTGTTTTTCTTAATTCTAAGGAAAAAGTCTAAGGCTTAATTTTCTCAAACAAACCAATCAGTTTGGTTTTATAGATTTCTGAGATCTGTTGTTCATGCTCCCCTATCGGTTTCACTGGTATCAGATCAATTACATCTGAGGCAGATAAACCTGATTTATACATCAGGTTGAGTGAGGCGATGATTGTCTCATAGATGGATTTCCTGCTCTCTTCCTCTGAAAGTCCTATCTGTGCTCCTATCCCGGCCAGTTCTCTCCACTGGAACCAGAAATATGTTGGAAGCATTGCCGACATAATTGCATAGCTTTCAAGCTTTTCTTCAGAAACTTCAAACGTGGTTCCCAGGGACATTAAAATATCCATAAGCTCTTTCTTTCCTGAAGGATCAAATCCTGCTGCAAATGTAACCGGATTATAACCCTGATTGATGTAGGATGTGGCGTTGGGAATAAGCCGGGCGAGGTTCTTAACGTGCCCTAATTTCATTGATAGTTTAGGCAGATTGATTTTTGGAGCCAGCGATACAACAATTGCATCTGACTTAACATCATTTTTGACAAGCTCGATGGTATCCATTACAACCGGCGGATGAAGAGCAATGAAAACAATATCCTGGCTGGCAGCAATTGTTGCACCGGACGATTCAACCTCCGGGAACTGTTTTTTCAGATTTGCCAGGACTTCCGGATTGGCGTCGTTCACGACGACCTTACCGAACTTCACATTTTTGTTTTTAAATCCCTGCAGAAGGATTTTTGTCACCCTTCCGCCACCGATAAAACCAATTGACTTCTTCATAGTATCATTATTAAATTAGCTCCAACCCTATTGACTTCGTCCCTCAGTCCCTCAGTCCCTCAGTCTTTAAGTCACCTTCCTGCCTTCAACTGACACATGCACGACCCCGACAGTCTTACACTTATGTCGGTTGTCAGGGGTAAACCATCTCTTTCCCAGTCAACAATACCTCCGGCCATATTGAAAGCATTTTCATACCCGTGTTCATTCATAAACAGTACCCCTTCACGGCTCTTGAGTCCTACGGAATCAGCAAAGATCAGGAGCTTATCACCCGGAAGATCAGAGTAAGAATTTACAAGATCGCTATATGGAAGATAAACAACATATTCTACCTTGAACATCTTGAAATTATTCAGATAAGATTCCCTTACATCGACTAATATTGCACCTTCACCGCACATTGTAAAAGTTTCCTTCGGAGTCAGATTTCTGACCCCGTTAGAAATAAAACCCGGAATTGTCCGATTATCCACCTGCCTGCTTTTGTTAAGCTTACCTGCAACTGATTGATTTAATAATTAAAAGTTCCGGAATGTTACTCCCTCCTGCGGTAAAGCTATTTTCGTAAATTTACGAAAAGTTATTCTTCAAAATCTTTGAAGAACCTGAAATAATTGGACATTCAATCAAACAAGAAAAAGAATTGAGAAAGACAAGATTAAAAACTCCGATCCGGTTTGCAGCGCTGACACTGACCGGTTTGTCATTGCTATTTTCATCAGGTTTCGCGCAGAGCAGTCTGCCAATAAGTGAAACCCGCCCCAAAATCGTCAACATTATAAACTTCATCCGCCTGCTTGAGCCGAGGGACCAGGAGATAACTGAAGATGTGCTTTATCAGACTGTAGTTAAACAGATCGAACTCATGAAGAAGTACGATCTGGGAGGTACGTTTTTACTTCAGTATGACGCCCTGATTGACCCTCGTTATCAAAAGCTGCTTTCAGGTCTGCCGCGCGACTCTTTTGAAATCGGCGCCTGGTGGGAAATCCCCCAGCCCATGGCAGAAAAAGCCGGATTGCTTTGGCGGGGCCGTTATCCGTGGGACTGGCATGCCAACATTGGTTTTACAACGGGATACACGCCGGATGAACGTGAGAAGCTGGCTGACGTTTACATGAACGATTTCAAAAACATATTCGGATATTATCCAAGATCAGTAGCCTCCTGGTTTATTGATGCCCATACCCTGAACTACCTTTACGAAAAATATAATATTGTGGCTTCGGCAAATTGCAAGGACCAGTATGGCACTGATGGTTATACCCTCTGGGGCGGCTATTGGAACCAGGCTTACTATCCGAGCAAGATCAATTCATATATGCCGGCACAGAATGCCGAAAACCAGATCCCGGTACCCATTTTCAGGATGCTGGGAAGCGACCCCGTCCGTCAGTACGACAGCGGACTGGGGACAAACGGACAGGGCGTCATTACCCTCGAACCCGTTTACAAATATGGCGGAGGCGACTCAACATGGGTGAACTGGTACTTCAGAGAATTTGTAAACGGCGAAAGCGTTGAATTTGCCTATGTACAGGCAGGACAGGAGAATTCCTTTACATGGGATGCAATGAAGAAAGGATTTGAGATTCAAATCCCCTTAATTGCCAGTCTGCGCGACCAGAATCTTATCCGGGTTGAGACTCTGGAGGAATCAGGAAACTGGTTCAGGAAGAATTACAAAGTGACTCCGGCAACATCAGTAACTGTAAATGAAGATATCGGAACAAGCGATCTCAAGACTGTCTGGTTCAACAGCAGGTACTACCGGATCAACATCTTGTGGGAAAACAGTACCCTGAGGATAAGGGATATTCATGTATTCAATGAGAAAATGCCGTCGGTTTATGAAACACAGCCGACAACCTCAAACGAATGTAAGTTTATTACACTGCCTTTCGTTGACGGGTTCCTTTGGAGCGATAAGCAGCAGCTGGCAGGGATGAGACTTAATGTAATGTCCGACGGAAAGGAAATCGCTTTAACCGGTGGTGATCCTGTAATAACAAGTCCCCGGAAAGGAAATCTGCACATAGAATGGCCTTTGAAATCAATAGAAGGAACACTCCTGATCGACATGAATGAAGGTGAATTCAGGATGATGCTGAAAAGCGAAAAAAACGCTGACTGGTTTCTGGAACTTGGCACGGCAGACAAGAAAGTGCTCCCTTTCAGAAAAATCAGACGAAGAAAAGTTGACTGTGAATCCGAAGGTTTTAACTATTCAGTCAAGGCTTCAAAAGGAACTTTTGCTTCATATGATTCCAGACCAGGTTTTAAAATCTATCCAAAAAACAATCAGGTAGTGTTAAAGTTATCACATTAGAAATGTGCATCTTTTATGATTGACCAATTTTCAGACACGGGCAGTAATGCTGTCAGATGGATAAAGAGTATAATGGCAATGATCTGCCGGGTTTCAAGGGAATTTTTGCACGTTATGCACGCATGTACACAGTAGAATTGAATAAAACAGATCTTGTCGAATGGCTGCAGTTAAATGCCAGGGTTGCATACGATAACCGGAACTCCCAGAACCTTATTCATACGAGATGGGCTACAAAAACAAGTGAGACGGGACCTCATTCAGCATTTGGTTGTTCTACAGCTGTTTCGCTGTTAATGAATAATCTTCCCTACGCTCCGCTTATCCCATAATATAATTAATTACTGTCGTCATATCCTCATTGAAAGATATTATCGACTCAATATTTTCAGGCATACCGTTCAGGTGACCCCTGTTGAGTCGGACAGGAAGAGCGTCCGGATTATTGTTATTTATAAGCTGCCAGACAGGTTGCAAAAACTTCCATTTCATTCTTAATGGTCTTTGAGGGCCATTAGGGTCAGAATTACTAAATATCAGCAATATAGTATTTTCAAATTAACCAAACACTGACAAAACAAAACAAAAAAATTCCATAATCTGCAACTGTTCTTACTCTCTTATGATTTACAAACAGATCGCCCCTGCAGGGCTCTGCGTCAGAAGGAGGGCCTCCACCCCCAGTTGCACTGGGGGTTATTCACATTCAGTCACTTACGTGACTGTTTTGTCCAGCTCCGCAGGAGCGACAGGCAGGTTATCCTGACACAATTGATTTTCTAAAAAGAATGTATTACCAGACAGGTTTCTCCTCGGATATTACTCCATCATCCTGGGTAGCCTGCACAAGAGATCCTGCTTCCACCTGAATGCAGAAATACGATAACCCCGTTGAATCATCCGCCCTGATTGACCTTACACATGATGGTGAGACACGTACAGCAGTCCCTTCCTGTACCGGAAGCCTGGTTCCATCAAGCAAAAACAAACCTTTGCCAGATGTGACAATGTAAATTTCCTCATTTCTTTTGTGGTGATGCGAAAACGGGATGGCTGCTCCTGCAGGCAGCTGATTAATCGAGACCTCAGCACCTGTAAGATCAAGTTTTTCCTTTAATGTAACCCGGGAAATACCAGCCAGATAACCTAATTCAGTAACGTTGTAAGATTTCATACTTTTTATTTTTTAGTTTTCAGATTTACTCTGCAATAGTAGGTCTTCAGTTGATAATATGCAACCCGGTTTGTTACGCACTCGAAGGTTATAAATACTGATTAGCAATACTATAAAGCAAATAATATTTTTATTAACATTAAATTCTTACAGAAGAGTAATAATCATCATTGGACATTACTCTCCATTGGAGATTTATCTGTAATTTTGCCAGCGCAAAATCATAATCATGAAAGCACTTGATTTACACTTCCCGACATGCCCGGTTAGAAATGTACTGGGACGGTTTGCAGACAAATGGTCACTCCTTGTTCTGATAAACCTGCAGACTACAGATAAAATGCGCTATACGGAAATAAGGAATGCCATTCCTGATATTTCACAGAAAATGCTGTCAAGTACCCTGAAACAGCTCGAAAAGGACCACCTGTTGACCCGAAAGGCTTATGCCGAAATTCCTCCCCGGGTCGAGTATTCCCTGACAGCCCTGGGATTAAGCCTGATGCCTATATTGAGTCAGATGATAGAGTGGGCCCAGGTGCATTTTGAAGAGGTCACGAGATAACAAATGATTTCAGGATATATGTTTTGAATATGGTGAATGGGTGAAAAGATGAATGGGTGAAAAGGAGATCAGAACTTATATCTGCAGGTAAGACTGAAAACCTGTGTTTCATAGTAATTCTGATACTCCACGCTGAATCCCTCGCCATCAATTTCCTGGCGTATACCCATAGTATTGAATATATCTGTGGCAGACAGGTTTAATTCCAGTTTATTGCCAGCCAGAGACTTCTTGATTCCAAAATCCACTCCTCCCCTTGCCAGTTCCTTTCCCTGTCCTATATTTTTAGAACTGAAATACTGTGCAGTGGTTTCTATTTGAAAATTCCGGGGAAGTGTGAACTGGTTTATCAATTTGGCAAAGAATGGAATATCGATCCTTTCTTCAATTGAATATTGCTGAGGAAGAGGAAAACTTATCTGACCGGAATGGCTGAATATCTTATTCCTGTACAGGTTTGCACTTGCTGAAAGCTTCCACTGTTTCAGGATTCTCTGGTCAAAAGTGAATTCCACCCCCGAGTTGGTTGCTTTTCCAAGGTTATCATAAGCCTTTATTGTTATACCGGAATGTAATGGATCCTGAATGTATATCCTTGTATAATAATCATCTATGATCTTGTGGTAAAGTGATGTGTAGAAAGATCCGTTTTCCCATAAATACTTATGAGCCAGTTCAAAATTCTGCGTGAACTGAGGCTTTAACAGCGGATTTCCAATTTTCAGTAGTTCCGGGTCATCATATTTTGGGAAAATCCTCAGTATATCCTCCCCGGGACGGTCGACACGGCGATTATAGAATAATGAAACTTTATTTGACTTGTTGGCTTTAAGTGTGAGCCTGACATTCGGGAATAGGCTGAAATAGTCGTACTTATTCTCTGTAAAGTATTGATTGGGTGCAAACTCGTACCTTACTGATGTATATTCGGCGCGAAGACCGGCTTCTATATCGGTCTTCCGAAATTCAGCTACAAGATTTGTGTATGCTCCAGCCAGACTCTCATCCCATTCTGACCAGTCCCCGAAATTGTAGAGCAGTGCAGTGTTATCCTGATCCTTTGTTACGGTGTAGGTTATTGGCATATGACGCAATCGGCCCGATACACCTGCTTCAATCCGGCCGAAAGGAAGCGGCTTGACATAGTCGGAGGAAAGCAAGTAAACATATTCAGGAGCCAGAACCCTGGTTTTGTCGGATCTGATCACAGGGAAAGGTGACGGCCCGTCCTGACTCAGGTTATAGGTCTCATCCTCCCATCCTTTTGTGAAAAGGAACTGAGTGTTCAGCTCGTGCCCGGCCTGCTGAAATCTCAATTTGTGCTGCAGTGTGATATTTGTAAATCCGGTTCCCTCGCTTTCATGAAATCCCCATTTCCTCAAAGGGAGCTGATAATCCTGATTTCCGAAATACCATACTCTTGTTGTATCAATATGCCATTCATAGTCATAAAGTCCGAAAATCGTGATTGTCTGATTTGATGCGATATTCCAGTCGAGTCCGAGTTTCAGGTTGTAATGGTATTGCGAGCGGTTTTCCGCCACCTGGCTTTCAGTAATATTCCCGTTATCATAATTACGGGTTGTGAATTCGTTGTTCGGCAGCCTGCGCTGACGGATCAGATAGGATTGCCAGAAGATGTTAAGCTTTTCGGTTTTGTAATTAAGATTCAGGGAAGGAGTGATTTTCAGGTTTTGTGAATAGCTTGGCATGCCGGTTGGCAGATCAGCTTTCCTCTTTGTTATCATCCCTATTCCCGGGGCAAGTCCGACATCTCCCGTTAATCCTGTTGATGCTGACTTTTTGAAAACTATGTTTATGATGCCTGCCATTCCTGCCGCATCATATTTTGCCGATGGATTGTTTATTATTTCAATGCTTTCAATCTGCGATGCTGGTATGTTCTCAAGTCCTTTCTGACTTCCGAACCCGGTCAGGCTCGATTGCTTCCCATCAATCAATATCGCCACCTTATCGCTTCCCCGCAGAATAATCTTACTCTCCTGGTCTATCACAACTCCCGGCAGCGACTTGATAATATCCAGGGAAGATCCGGCAGATCCTGTTATAAAGCTTTCGACTGAATAGCTCTTTTTATCAAGAGCTGAAGAAACAGCCTGTTTCTGTCCTGTGATACTTGCTTCACCGAGTGCCACAGTTGAAGATTCAAGATAAATATTTCCTATGTCAAGAACTTTGTTTAAAGCTCCCACAAGCACCCGGTGTTTAACTGAAGCATATCCGATATTCGAAATTACAAAGTCATACTCCCCCGAAGGCAGACCGGAAACCGAAAACCTTCCCTGTTCATTTGTCAGAGCGCCGGTCACAAGATCAGGCAAATCAGCTTTCAACACTGATACAGTTGAGCTTATAAGAGGTTGTCTGTCTTCCTGCGAAAATATTCTTCCGGAGACAGTTGTCTGAGCGTTGGTTATAAGGGGGAAAAAGAGAAATGCAAGAAAGCGGATAAATTTTATCATTTACCTGTTTTGTTAATTAGAATAACAAAACATAGACAATTCTTGTCAGCACTTTATTTCAGCTATCAAGTTAACGGAAGAATTTATCGTCCAGGCTATATTCATTATCAATTTACGGCCGGCACTTATGTGAAGAATTGATGACAGCCGGCTTCTTTTCTGGGGATCACGTTATCTATCTATATAATGTAGCAAAATATTTAAAATTAATAGTTGCGTTCACAATTGCCGGCAGTCATTTTATTTATATATTTAAAGATCTAATTATTAAGATCCCAGACAACCATGAAAAGTACAAGAAGAGATTTCATTAAATCAGCAGGTGCATTTACAGCAGGTGCATTTTTTATTCCCAACCTGATGAGCAGTTCACCATCGGACAGGTTAAATATTGCAATAATTGGCGTTGGCGGACAAGGTCAGGCCAACTGGAGCAGAGTGATTAATCAGAAAGATCCAGCATGGAATGAAAATATCGTGGCATTGTGCGATGTTGACAGCAACAGGGCGGCTGCAGGCTTTAAAGCAATTCCGGATGCCAAACGCTTTAAGGATTTCAGGGTGATGTTCGACAAGATGCACAAGGAAATCGATGCAGTGATGGTCTGCACTCCCGACCATACTCATTTCCCGGCTGCAATGGCAGCAATGGAACTTGGCAAACATGTTATTGTTGAAAAACCGCTTGCACACAATATCTGGCAGTTAAGGACCCTCCGGAAAGCAGCCCGTCACTATAAAGTAGTTTCTCAGCTGGCAAACCAGGGACATGCCACAAATGGCATCCGTCAGGTGAAAGAATGGTATGATGCCGGATTACTGGGCAATGTTTCTGAAGTAATAGCCTGGTTTGACGGACCAGCCTTTGGCAAAGGAATGTATTTCGATAAGCCTGAAAGTTTTCCTCCGGCAGAACAGCCTGTTCCTGAATATCTCGATTGGGATCTGTGGCTGGGACCGGCAGCAAACAGGCCTTATAATGGAATCTATACCCCAAAGACATGGCGCGGATGGTTCGATTTCGGCAATGGCGAAATGGGAGACTGGTGCTGCCACACCCTTGATGCTCCTTACTGGTCGCT
>CAZKTX010000025.1:2145-4995 GCA_964555805.1 uncultured Rikenellaceae bacterium | reverse complement strand
ATGACGGGCGGTCGTCCGAATAATCCTGTTATTTTATTACCAGGCAAGGAATGGGACGAATTCAAGAAAACCCTGCCGGCTCCAACTATTCCGAGAACATTTGAGGAAAATCCGCAGCGTGAATGGGTTGATGCAATCAAGAATAATAAACTGCCGGGTTCGAATTTTGATTATTCTGCAGGAATGGTTGAGATGGCACTCGTCGGAGTTCTGGCACAAAGGTTCAATACCCGCATCGAATATGATGCCGCTAAAATGAAAGTCACCAATCATCCCGAACTGGATGCTTATATTAAGGAACCTGTCCGGAAAGGATGGGAATACGGGGAAAACCTATGGAAATGATAATTTAAGGGCGTTTGCTTAAGAAGAAGTAAAAGAAAGTTCAAATGTATTCTTTTTGATCTTCGTGAAATAATTTACCACGGATATCACGGATAAAATCACGGATAATATTATTTGAGACAATCCGTGCATTGTCCGTGTTCTCCGTGAAGTCAGTGGTTAAACCAGAATCATTTATTTACTACGGATCCAACCTGTTTGATGTCTTTTTCCCCTGGTGGCAGAATATCAGAAGTGATATCCTATGCTTATTCCGGCGGATGGGAAAAAATTATCATCCGGGTAATTCGCTTCGTTATCCAGGGATAGCATTGGTGCAAATCCGACACGAAACAGCAGTCCTTTTACGGGAGGTTGATACCTGTATCCGATAAAAGCAATCATATCAATAATTTTATAATTTACATCTTCCTCAGATTTTATACCGAGCAGCATCCCTCCGGCAATTTCAAAATGGCTTTTACCATTGCCCGACAAGTATGCTATCATAATTGGAAAAGTTGTAATTCTGTCGTCGCTTTCAGTTCCGTCTCCCAAAAAATCAATCGCTTTAAAAGTTGCCAGACCAAATCTCCCATAGAGATATGAGCTTATCTGTCTTTCATAATTAATTGAATATAATCCTCCTGAGCCAAAAACTTCAATGTATAATGAATTTTTCGCAGGTTTTGGCTCCTGACTGTTGCCGTTGGTTATCGACACCATAAAACAAACAGCCGCTAATATGTTTTTCTTGTAAGTCAGGTTAGTCATATCATACTCCCAAATATGTTCACAATAGAAAAAATCTTATAATAATACTGGAAATTTCTGTTGTCGTGGCATAGCATTGAATTATTTAAGTAAAACAACAGGGAGTAATTTTAGTTCATTACAATCAGGCCAGAGACATGGTCATTTCCAGCTTTTAAAAACCGGCCAATCCAAGTCAGAGGGCCAAAGTAAAAAATCGATTAAAATTCCTGATTATAACAGATACACATTACTTTTGCAAGCAGGAAAATATCCAAAAAATCAATAATCCGTGAAACATATCAGATCCACTTCCATATTTACGAAATGCCTGATTATCATATTTTTCATTACAACAGGCGGCTCGCTGAAAATCTTTTCCCAGGACTCCACCGCTATCGGGCCGCAATACAAACCCGACATTTTTGGCATCCTTAAGACAAAGGGGGAATTCGACCTTCAAAATTCCCTTATGAGGTTTGAGGTAAGAAATGCAAGATTCGGCGCAACAGGGAAAATAAACAGCAATATGTCATACAAGATTGAAATCGATCTGTCTGATGAAGGCAGGATGAAGATGCTTGATGCCTATGTGAAATTCACTCCTGTAAAGAAACTTGGTTTCTATCTTGGCCAGAGAAAGATCCCTTTCAGTTCGGATTATATGAGGAATCCGGCTGAGAATATTTTTGCCAACCGTTCATTTCTTGCAAAATACATAAACGACGGGATGCGGGATATCGGATTCTATGCTGAATACAGCATTGACGGACAAATACCTGTCAGCATCCTTGCAGGTGCTGTAAATGGGACAGGAAATAATAATCCTCAATGGATTGAGAAGCCTAACCTTGCAGGACGACTTTCGCTGGGCCCGGCTATAGGTCTTAGAATAACATGCAATGCATATCATGGAAATGATGATGATAAAAGAAATCTGTCAATGCTCGGGGGAGAAATAAGATACACAAACGGAACATTCTTTATAGAATCGGAATACATTAAAAGGAGGTGGGACGATACTTTGTCGGTAACCAGGAAAGATGATGGGTTTTACATTCACTCATACTATAACTTTCCGCAGAAAGGAAACCTGATCCATTTAATTACCCCTGTATTCAGGTATGATAAAATCGGGGAATCGGTTTTCAGAAACAACGTTGACGCTACCAGGCTGACCTTCGGCATCAACTTCGGATTTGAACCGAAGCAGTTCTATTCAGAAATCCGCCTGAATATTGAAAAATATTTAAAATCACATCTGCCGATCCATACCGACAAGCTGACACTTGAATTTATAGCCAGGTTCTAGAATCTGAAAATAGCCCGGAATTAACAAATTACGTCCGCCTTAACAACAATAAATGCGACTCATCTGTTATCTTCCTTTATAGTTAAAACCTTTAACCGGATAAAATTACAGTAAATAATGGATACAAAAGTTCTTGAAATCATTGAGTTTACCGACCCGGTTTGCACATGGTGCTGGGGTAGCGAACCGGTCCTGCGTACTTTGGAGAACCGTTTGGGAAGCCGGGTTAAAATCAGTTTCATTATGGGTGGTCTTGTTAAGGATATCACAACGTTTAATGACAGCTACAATAAAATAGGAGGAGATCCCGAAGTTTCCAATAAAAACATTGCAAGCCATTGGCTTGAAGCATCTGAACGCCATGGTATGCCTGTAAAAGTTGAAGGTTTCAAACTCTTCACCTTAGAGCATCCATCAACTTATCCTCAGAATATTGCTTACAAAGCTGCTCAAATGCAGGA
>CAZKTX010000025.1:0-2045 GCA_964555805.1 uncultured Rikenellaceae bacterium | reverse complement strand
ATGTTTCAAATGGTGAGCTCGTGGAAGTAAGACAGACACCAACCGAGGCTTATGTATTTGAATTCATAAAAAAATACAACTCTCTGGCTCCTGTCGAAATTAAAATGGCATTTGATCTGTCGGAAACTGCTTTTGAGAAAATAATCAATTCACTTTCTGAAAAACAACTTATAAGCAAGAGGGAAGCCGGTAACGGATATTTCATTTCAGCTAAAGGCAATCCCCTGTTTTGTGATATTGAAACAGGATTATGTATGCCATAATTAAGGGGTCTACTCCCGCTCATTCTCCCAGGCTTCCGAAGATGTCGGACCGGCGGTCCTTACGCCAGACGCCTTTCCAGATACCCAGTCCGGCATTCCCGATCCAGGTCCATGGAGGATCAAAATTCAGATCAATTTCTGCTGTCAGGAGAGTCCCCTGTATTCCGCTTTCCTGAAGTACATCACCTGCAGGATTTACAATTACACTGTGACCGTCAAAGATATTGGTGACGAAAAACACACCGTTATCAATTGCCCGGCTGCGGGCTGTCAGTTTCCAGGAATCGGGGCCCCTGACATCTCCCCATACCGGGCAAAACAAGATTTCTGCACCATTGACGGCGAGCATCCTCGATACTTCCGGGAAGAAACTGTCCCAGCAGATCAGTATCCCAATCTTTCCGAAATCAGTAGTAAAAACCGGGAATGAATTTCCCGGGACAGCTCCGGCTTCAGTTTCAGAATCCGGCAGCTGAACTTTTTCATAAATTCCTTCGATCTTTCCGGTCCGTCCATAAAGTACCGCCACATTTTTTAAAGTATCACCAATCCAGCTATAAAGGCC
The DNA here is from genome assembly GCA_964555805.1 of uncultured Rikenellaceae bacterium. Lineage (GTDB taxonomy): Bacteria > Bacteroidota > Bacteroidia > Bacteroidales > VadinHA17 > LD21. The sequence continues at coordinate 1,217 of CAZKTX010000025.1, read as the reverse complement.
TGATACAATGTACATACCATACTGTTTTGCTTTTTCGGCCATCATAACCGAAGCTCTTCCTTTGATGGTATTGGATTCTGTTTTTTGCATGCCAAGACCAGTGTTGCATGTCGGCCATCCCTCGGGCAGACAAATTATAGTACATCCTGCATCGCCAGCCTTATCAATCATTTCACTCATCAATGCAATGTTCTTTTCCACTGTCGGCCCCGGGGGACGGAAATAAAAAGTACCGACCTTGATCTTCCTGGGCGGAACTTCAGCACAGGGTTCAAATGAAATATCATCCCACCAGACCGCCCCGGTACTCCATCTGAATTCAAGGGACAACTCAGCTGTTGTGGCCCCGGTCACCGCTATGATCCTGTCAGATGCATGAAACCAGCCTTCGGTCTCGCCGTCAATAGTATATATGTAGTTATAACCAAGCTGTTCATCCCCCCTGAACCATTTCACCCTTATCAGTACATTCTTGTGAACGGAACTAATGTCTGCTGTCCTGAATCTGGCGGAAACAATGTAGGTCTGATCCCCTGATATCTTTATTGACTGAACAGCTCTCCCATGACAGTTGGGGTTTGAGCTTTCCATTTTTAGCCCTGACCGGCCGCTGAAAAATACTTTATTGTCAATTGCTGTAAGGGGTTGCATTCCTTCAACAGGACCGGTTATTACCCAGCTTACCGGATTTGCCGGGGATGCTTCGAATCCGGGATTCGCTATAAGATTTTCTGCTTTCGCCTTACCTGATCCTGAAAGCAGGTTTGCCGCAAAAAGCATAATTGTCAGGAATATTAAACGCTTCTCCATGAATTATCTGTTTTAAGCAAAGTTATAAAAGGGATCAGCATCCGGCAACATTAAATTGCAATGTGATACAAACACAAAGAACGTGGGTAATCTGTGTTTCAATAATTCAGAGTCTCCCTTGTTTCACCACAGTCAAGCATGCTCATCCCAAAATATGGATTTTTTATCTCCTTTATTTCACTCAGCCAATGGGCTCCATTATTATCTCTGGCCATCGGGCAGTACTGGTAATAAGCTGTTTTCCCCATCAGGCCAAAGGTTTTTACTGCCATGTAAAACGTGTCGCTGAAATCAGAGAATGCATTACGTTGTTCTTCAATCTCTCCGGATGATACAATCAATCTGACCTGCTTGTCCATTTTTTCAGAGATATCCATCCACCTGACGCGGGCATTGCCTGTCAGAAG
>CAZKTX010000024.1:26675-31047 GCA_964555805.1 uncultured Rikenellaceae bacterium | reverse complement strand
CTGGCAAGGTTGAGGGAGATGAAGTTGTTCAGCTCTATCTTACTGATGAAAAGGCAACAACTCCCAGGCCTGTGAGGCAGCTTGAGGGATTCTCGAGAATAAGCCTGAAACCCGGTGAAAGCAAGGTCGTTGAGTTCAATCTTGAGCCGCGTCAGTTTTCAATTATAAACAAGAAGGACAAGAGGGTTATTGAACCGGGATACTTTTCAATTTCGGTTGGGGGAAAACAGCCCGGATTCAGTGGCTACCTCGATCCACAGTTCACGAATGTAGTCAGCGGCAGGTTAAGGCTTACAGGGAAGGAAGTTCCATTTGCCAATTAGTAAGTAAAAGAAACGCTGCTGAAGCACCGTTAGACTGCATATTAATAAGAAAAGAGGCTGTTCCCGCCGTTTAAGGTGAGACAGCCTCTTCTCTTTGTTGCTTTTACTTTATTTACTTTCTTACAAATCTGTATACTTTCACCGAGTGGGGAAGCATATCGACATAAACAGATGTTTCCTTCAGTGTCAGGTCTTTGTGTTCCCAGACATCCCTGACCGTATAATCCTTCAACGTCAGAGGGGCGGGCATCCTGGGTCTCTGCTGGGTTGCCGGCGGGTTTGCGGCTCCGGGAGTTCCTGCACCCTGCGGGCGCTGGCCTGCCTGTACGCCCATTCCGGGAACTGTTGGTGCACCAGGCATTCCGGGCATTGCACCCGGCATACCTGCTCCGCCGGCAGGGGGGGCTGGCATAAAACCGCCAAATCCTCTTCCGAAAGTCCTTATTCCGGCAAGAAGTTCAAAATCGACAAGGACCGATTTCTTTTCGTCACTTTTGTTGAGAAGACACACTGCTTTTTCGTTGTTTGACAAAGTCTTCACCCATATCTGATAGTCACCGTTATCCCGATAGCAGGTCGCCTGACGTCCAAGAGTATCCTGATCAATTGCAATCATCTCCTTGTTAAGAAGAATGGATTTTGTTTCCGGTGTCATATTCTCAAGGTCGTTGCCTGCCATGAGCGGTGAAGCAAGCATGCACCAGAGTGAGAAGTGGGTTCTGTATTCCTCTGTAGTCATGCCTCCGTTTCCCACCTCGAGCATATCAGGGTCGTTCCAGCGGCCGGGACCTGCGTATCTCGATAGTTCCCGCTGTTTTTCGAAGATATCTGTCATACTGTTCCAGTTGTCGCTGATGTCGCCCGTGGTTCTCCAGAGATGACCAACAGTGCCGGCCCATTCCCAGGGCTTGTTTGAACCCCATTCGCAAATACTGAAAACAATGGGCCGCCCGGCAGCATAAAGGGCGTTGCTCATATTTGTGTAACTGGATTTGGCATCCTGGGTTGTCGAACCGCACCAGTCATATTTCAGGTAATCAACGCCATAACGGGCATAAGTCCGGGCATCCTGGTATTCATGTCCGAATCCTCCGGGACGTCTCTGGCATGTTACAGTACCGGCGCTTGAATAGATGCCAAACTTGAGGCCTTTGGAGTGTACATAATCGGCAACATACTTCATCCCGTGGGGAAAACGTTCCGGATCGCAGACAATTTCTCCGTTCTCATCACGTGACACCTGCCAGCAATCGTCAATAACAATGTATTCATAACCGGCATCTTTCATGCCGCTGCTTATCATGGCATCGGCAGCCTTCATTATAAGCGTCTCGCTGACATCGCAATGAAATTTGTTCCAGCTGTTCCATCCCATCGGGGGTGTTAAGGCAAGCCGGTCAAACTTCTGGGCAGCAGCACTTAAGGATAGAAGTGCAACTGCTGATAAAAGCAATAGTTTTTTCATTTGGTAGTTGGTTTGTTAAAAGGAGTTAATTATTAATCGGTTAACAATAGACAGTTCATGTGTTGAAAATATTTCATTTGTTTGGTTACTTTTGCTTTAATGTTACGAACTGATAGATGCAGGCAGAAAACAACCTTCTGAAAAAGCGGGTTAATCTCTTCGACGGGATCGCAATTGTAGCCGGAGCCATGATAGGATCCGGGATTTTCATAACCAGCGCAGATATAGCCAGAAGTGTAGGATCTCCAGGCTGGCTGATGATTGTATGGCTTATTACCGGTATCATAACAGTAATAGGAGCAATAAGTTACGGAGAACTTGCTTCGATGATGCCCGACGTGGGCGGACAGTATGTTTACCTTCGCGAGGCTTATCATCCCCTTATCGGGTTTCTTTTCGGCTGGACGACTTTCCTTATTATCCAGTGCGGTTCAATAGCTGCCGTTGCAGTTGCTTTTGCCAAGTTCAGCGGTGTGCTGTTCCCCTGGATCTCTGACAGGAACATCCTGTTCGAGGCAGGTTTTCTGAAGATCAACACTACAATGGTGGTTGCAATTTCAATGATTGCTTTTCTGACCTGGCTCAACACACGGGGAATAGTGACGGGTAAAATCGTTGTTAATATTTTCACATCAACCAAGGTACTCGCCCTTTTTGGTTTCATCCTGATTGGTTTTTTTGCTATAAGGGGACATGAATCGTGGGAGATAAACAAACAGGTGTTCTGGGAAGCCGGTAAGATAGGAGCAAACAACCAGGTTATACCTCTTTCAGGCTTTGTCCTGGTGACTGCTGTTGCAACGGCACTGGTCGGATCTTTATTCTCTTCAGATGCATGGTACAACGTAACCTATATTTCGGGAGAGGTGATCAATCCAAAAAGAACGGTTCCCCTCAGCCTTATTTTCGGGACTCTCATTGTCTCTGTGATATATCTTTTCATCAATTGGGTCTATATCAGAATACTTCCGCTGTCAGGAAGCCCCGATGGAACAGATGTGCTGGCCAGAGGCATCCAGTTTGCCACCGACGACAGGGTAGCGACTTCAGCCATGAGTGTTGTGTTCGGAGACTATGCAGCAATAATCATGGCAATATTTGTGATGATCAGTACATTCGGATGCAACCACGGCCTTATTCTTGCCGGACCCAGAGTGTATTACGCCATGGCAACCGATGGTCTTTTCTTTAAGAGAGTGGCACGGATCAACAAAAAAGGAGTTCCTGGATTTGCTATCGCAATTCAGGGAGTTTGGGCTATATTGCTTTGTTTGTCAGGAACATACAGTGATCTTCTGGACTATGTTATATTTGCTGTGCTGCTGTTCTTTGCACTCACGATTTTTGCGCTCTTCCTCCTTCGTGTCAAAAGACCCGACATACCCCGTCCATACAAAGCCTGGGGATATCCGGTAATCCCTGCCCTGTATATTCTGACCACAACTTTCATTATGGTAATTCTCCTGATTTACAAGCCTGATTATACTTTCCCCGGACTTGTAATTGTGTTGATAGGTATTCCGGTATTTTATTTATGGAAAAGATTTTCAGTAAAATCGGATATTCCAATTAATCCGGAGGATCAATAGACACATGTTTCCCGGGGAATTCATAGCAAGATTATCGGATCAGGAATACCTCGACAATGAGAGTCTTTTAAGGGCGCTTAAGGAACCTTCACCAGTGAGTGTCAGGATAAACCCTCTTAAATGGAAAAGGGCGCCGGCAGAATCAGAACTGGTTCCCTGGTGCGGATCGGGTTACTATCTGGCAAGGCGGCCTTCGTTTACTCTTGATCCCCTTTTCCATGCAGGATGCTATTATCCCCAGGAGGCATCAGGTATGTTCATGGAACAGGTTATTAAACAGGTCGTCGACACATCCGGATATCTGAGGGCGCTTGACCTCTGCGGAGCGCCCGGCGGAAAAAGCACCCATATTTCATCCCTTATCGGACCCGAAAGCCTTCTGGTTTCGAATGATGCCATCAGACAACGGTCGGAGATCCTTGCTGAGAACATAATAAGGTGGGGGACTGCCAATACAATTGTTTCAAGAAACGATCCGTCGGCATTCAGCCGGCTGCCCGGTTTTTTCGACATGATACTTGTCGATGCCCCGTGTTCCGGCGAAGGTATGTTCAGGGACAGGATTGCTGTGACTGAATGGTCGGTCGGCAACACCCAACTGTGTGCTGAAAGGCAGCGGAGAATCCTGGCTGATGTCTGGCCGGCACTCAGGCCGGGAGGAATACTTATCTACAGCACATGCACTTTCAATCCCGGTGAAAATGAAGAAAATGTATTATGGCTGGCCGGAAGTAAAGAGGCAGAATCCGTGAGACTCGATATTTCGGGTTTTGAAGCGATTACTGAGATCTCTAAAGGAAGAATAACTGGCTATGGGTTTCATCCCGGAAAGATCAGGGGAGAGGGATTATTCGTTTCAGTAATAAGGAAGACCGGAGGGGCGGGAGGAAAAGCTCCTGTAATCAGAAAGCAAAAAGGAACTGAAATCATTAAGACGGACCGGGAAATTGTTGCAGGATGGACTGATTTCAATACAGAACATACTGTCAGAAAAG
>CAZKTX010000024.1:20456-26575 GCA_964555805.1 uncultured Rikenellaceae bacterium | reverse complement strand
TTTTCATGGCATGGCGGCGAGCCTCTTATGGCCGGGATTGATTTCTTCAGGAAAGCAGTCAGTCTGCAGAAAAAGCACAGGCCTGAGGGAAAAGAGATTTTGAATGGTATCCAGACAAATGGTACCCTGATTGATTGGGACTGGGCCTATTTTCTGGCACATGAAAAATTCTTCGTTGGAATAAGCATTGACGGTCCCGGCGATCTCCACAACCGATCGAGAAAATATGCCGATGGAAGTTCCTCTCTACCGGCCGTGCTGAAAGGTTACAGCTACCTGCGGCGATCGGGAATTGAACCGGAGATTCTGTGTGTTGTCAATTCCTTTAATGCAAGGTTTCCGCTCGTTGTATATGACTTTTTCAGGGAGATTGGAGCAGTGAATATAACGTTCCTGCCTCTTGTCGAACCACGGCCCCGGTCACAGTCGGGTGTCAGCCGTGCCACTGTACGTGCCGGGGAATTCGGCAGGTTCCTGATAGCGATTTTTGATGAATGGGCCGAGAACGATATTGGGAAAATCAAGATCCAGATAATTGAAGAAGCATCCCGGACTGCTTTCGGTCAGGGGCACACACTGTGCATATTCAGGGAGAATTGCGGCGGAGTCCCGGTTGTGGAGCTTAACGGAGATTTTTATTCCTGCGATCACTTTGTGAACAGCGATAATCTTATCGGAAACATAAGTAATGGGACGATAGCTGAGTATCTCGACAGCAGCAGGCAGAAGGAATTCGGGATGGCGAAATCGCTTTCACTTCCCCGTTACTGCCTTGAATGTGACGTGAGAGCAATGTGCAACGGAGAATGTCCGAAGAACAGGTTTATAACTACGCCGGACGGAGAGCCCGGATTAAATTATCTGTGCGAAGGATACAAGGCTTTTTTCAACCATTGCAAACCCTTTGTGGATGCAATCGGGAATATATGGAATCAAAGCCCGGACCCTACTTCAGTTTCTCTTTGAAGAACTGAATAGTCCTTTCCCAGGCCAGTTTGGCGGCCTGTTCATTATATCTTTCTTTATTTGAGTCGTTATTGAAAGCATGTGAAGCGCCTTCGTACATGAATATCTTGTATTCCTTGTTGTATTTCTTAAGGGCTTCCTCAAATGCCGGAATACCGGCGTTGATTCCCTGATCGTTGCCGGCATAGTGGGCCATAATCGGGGCTTTTATCTTTTCAACGTCTTCGGGTGCGGGCGTTCTTCCGTAATACGGGACGGCTGCATTCAGGTCGGGTGAATTCACTGCTACATTGTTTGTCATGGCTCCGCCCCAGCAGAAACCGGTGCAGCCCACCTTCCCGGTTGATTTCGGATTAGTCTTGAGGTATTTAACTGCAGCTACGAAGTTCTTTGTGGTCTCATCGCTGTTCAGTTTTTTGAACAGTTCACCGACGTTTGTAATATCTTCCGGTGTTCCTCCCACGGGCGAAAGGGCATCAGGAGCCAGTGCAAGGAATCCTTCCGCTGCCATCCTTCTTGTCACATCCCGGATGTGAGGAACCAATCCCCTGTTCTCATGAATTACGATTACCGCAGGGAACTTCTTTCCTTTTTTCGGCCTTGCCATGAAAGCTCTCATCTCGCCGGTTGCTGCCGGATATGTAATGAATTCAGTTACGAGGGCCGGTGTCTTCGGAGCCTTTTTTACAGGCATTGACTCATTGTCCTCGATGACAGGCAATAAGGCTGCTGCAGCCATGCCGCTTCCTGTTATCAGGGCAAGTTTTTTAAGGAAGATCCTGCGCGTAAGGCGACCTTCCCTGTACTCGCTGTAAAGTGATTTTATTTCTTTTTCCATAAATACAATTGGGTTATAGAGTTAGAATGGTGCTTAAAGTTACGAAGAAATGAGAAATCCCGGATAACAGTGAGTGATAAAATGTTCATTTGCATGTTCAGGCGCCTCTTTGGGGAAAGGGGAAAGTTTATTATCTTTCCCCGACTTTTAAAAAATCACCGAATATGAAGCAGGATATTGAAATCGCTCAGGAAGCCCCTATAAAGCCAATAGTTGAAATTGCTGCATCATTGGGTATCCCTCCGGATGAACTTGAGTTATATGGAAAATACAAGGCAAAAATCCCGTTGCATTTCATCGATGAGAAGCGTATCAAAAAAGGTAAATTGATACTTGTAACTGCTATAACTCCGACACCTGCAGGTGAAGGTAAGACTACAACATCAATAGGTCTTGCCCAGGCTCTTAACAGGATAGGGAAGAAGACAACTGTTGTTCTCCGTGAACCTTCCCTTGGCCCTGTTTTTGGCATCAAGGGCGGTGCTGCTGGTGGCGGCTATTCCCAGGTAATACCCATGGAAGACATCAACCTGCATTTCACGGGTGACATTTCAGCCGTGGAGAAGGCTCACAATCTTCTGTCAGCACTTATAGATAACAATATTCAGCTGAAGAATTCCGAGGGAAATATCGGGATTGACCCGAGAACAGTTGAATGGAAGAGAGTGATGGACATGAATGAAAGATCGCTGAGGGACATTGTAATAGGATTGGGAGGCACAACGGAAGGTGTTCCCCGCCAGTCGGGATTTGAAATCACGGCTGCATCGGAGGTGATGGCTACTCTGTGCATGTCGAGTGATCTTATGGATCTCAAGGAGCGTCTTGGGAATATCTTCATTGGTTACACCTATGGTGACAAACCGGTTTTTGCCCGTGACCTGAAGGCCAACGGCGCCATGGCTGCACTTATGAAGGATGCTATAAAGCCTAATCTGGTTCAGACACTCGAGGGAACACCTGCAATAATTCACGGCGGACCGTTTGCAAACATTGCCCAGGGTACAAATTCAATTATTGCCACAAAAACGGGACTATCGCTGAGTGATTATGTTGTTACGGAAGCTGGTTTTGCAAGTGAACTGGGAGCGGAGAAGTTCTTCGATATCAAATCGCAGGTTGGTAAGCTCAAAACAAATGCAGTTGTCATAGTTGCAACAGTCAGGGCCATTAAATATCATGGTGGTGCCAAACTGTCAGCTCTTGGAAGTGAGGACATTGAGGCTCTCATCAGGGGGTTTGACAACCTCGATAAGCACATAGAGAATATGAGGTATTTCGGATTCAGGCCGGTAATAGCAATCAACAGGTTTGACACGGATACCGACTCCGAACTGGAAATTCTGAAGAAGCATTGCGCAATGAAGAACTTAAAGGTTTCTGTAAATGAGTCGTGGGCGAAAGGAGGGGAAGGCGCTGTCGATCTTGCAAACAAAGTACTGGAGGAGATATCTGATTGCACAAATTGCTTTAAACCGCTTTATGAGCTTGAATGGCCGCTTGAAAAGAAGATCGAGACTATATGTACCAAAATGTATGGAGCTGATCATGTTGAATATACGATAAAAGCTAAAACCCAGCTCGACAAGATTGCCAAACTCGGATTTGGCAATCTTGCTGTATGTATTGCAAAGACACAGAAATCACTTTCGGACGATCAGAACAAAAAAGGACGTCCTCAGGGCTTTACTATTAAAATCAGGGAAGTGGAACTCTCATCAGGAGCCGGTTTCATTGTGCCTATAGCCGGAACCATAATGAGGATGCCCGGTTTGCCGGGTTCTCCCTCTGCTGAAAAGATAGATATCGATGCTTTCGGAAAGATCTCAGGCCTGTTCTGATTTTATTCTTTTGCTGAATTTTAATATTATAATTATAATGTTATGAAGAGATTGCCTTTTTATTTTATCATAGTGTCAATGCTGTTCACTGCCTGCAAGCGATACAGCAAATATGAAGGGGTTGCGTTTACTGAAAAGGAACCCCGTGACTGGGAAAACACTGAGGTTTTCAATATTAACCGTGAGGCGCCGCATGCCACGATGATAAGCTATGTTGATGAACAGGCGGCGATTGAAGCCGACAAATCCAAATCGCCCAATTACTTATCGCTCGACGGAGTCTGGAAATTCAACTGGGTTAAAACACCTGATGAAAGGCCTTACTGGTTTTTCAAGGATGATTATGACACCCGCGACTGGGACGACATTGAAGTTCCGTCGAACTGGCAACTAAAAGGATATGACGTTCCAATATATGTCAATATGGGCTTCGGCTTTGAAAAAAATCCGCCTTTCATAAATCACTCATGGAATCCGGTGGGGTCGTATAAAAGAACATTCACTATTCCTGCAGAATGGAAGGACAAGGAGGTATTCCTTCATTTTGGCGCTGTCAGCTCGGCATTTTATGTATGGGTGAATGAAGCTTTGGTTGGTTACAGTGAGGACAGCAAGGTACCGGCCGAATTCAACATAACCCCTAATCTCAGGAAAGGTGAGAATACTGTTGCTGTTGAGGTATATCGCTGGTGCGATGGCAGTTATCTGGAGGATCAGGATTTCTGGCGTTTGAGCGGTATTCAGCGTTCTGTTTATCTGCATGCCAGGCCGAAAACTTTCATCAGCGATTTTTTTGCAGTGGGCGATCTTGAGAACGCTTATAAGGATGGGCTGTTAAAGCTCGATGTGGCAATTGAAAATAAAGGTTCGGATGTCCAGGACTTTGTTGTGGAAGCCTCCTTGTTCAATGATGATGAGAAAGTCTATACCGAATCGAAGAATGTAAAGCTTTCCGGGGAACAATCTTCAGTGACCTTCACAAAACAGCTGCCTCAGGTTAAGAAATGGACTTCCGAAACTCCTGATCTTTACTCTCTGGTTATAAGCCTTAAAGATAATTTTGGCAATAACCTCGAAAGTGTCGGAGCAAGGATAGGCTTCAGGAAAGTCGAGATACTCAATTCACAGCTATGTATTAACGGGGTGCCGGTTCTGCTTAAAGGAACGAACATTCATGAACATCATGAAATCACCGGTCATGTAATCGATGAAGCCACAATCCTGAAGGATATCAGGTTAATGAAAAGCAACAACATGAATGCAGTGAGAACCTCTCACTATCCCAACCAGGAACTCTGGTATGAGATGTGCGACAAATACGGGCTTTATCTGGTTGACGAAGCGAATATAGAATCGCACGGTATGGGTTATAACAAGGATGAGACTATAGCAGACAAGAAGGAATGGGCTTCATCTCATATGGACAGGATGCAGAGAATGGTTGAACGCGACAAGAATCATCCTTCTGTAATAATCTGGTCTCTTGGCAATGAAGCTGGCGATGGCCAGAACTTCGTTGCCAATTACAAATGGACCAAAGAAAGAGATGTAACAAGGCCGGTTCAGTATGAACGCGCTGAAAAAAGCACAAATACAACCGAAAGGCATACAGATATAGTATGCCCCATGTATGCAAGGATACCTCAAATCGAAGAGTACGCAAAGGACCCGAAGAGCGATCGTCCCCTTATTCTGTGCGAATATGCTCACGCTATGGGTAACTCGGTGGGAAACCTTCAGGATTACTGGGATGTTATTGAGAAGTATCCCCTGCTGCAGGGAGGTTTCATCTGGGACTGGGTCGATCAGGGCCTTCTCACAACTGATGAGAACGGAGAAAAATTCTGGGCCTACGGTGGTGACTTTGGTGAAGAAGGAATGCCAAGCGATGGCAATTTCTGCATAAACGGGCTTGTATTCCCCGACAGGGGATGGAAGCCTGCTCTTGAAGAAGTGAAAAGAGTGTATCAGTATATCGGATTTCAACCGGTCAGCCTGTCTGCCGGCACTGTGAAGATCACAAACAAATACTTCTTTACTGATCTGTCGGAGTTTATTTTCGACTGGGATATTGTTTCCGAAGGAGTGGCTGTCAAGTCGGGCAAGCTAACTGTTCCGCCGCTGAAACCGGGGGAGAGTACAGTGGTGAACATACCGGTGTCGGGAATAGAAGTTGCACCCGGCGCTGAGTATTTCCTGAATTTCAGGGTCTCAAAAAGCGATGAATGGGACCTGGTTCCTGAGGATCATGTTTATGCTGCAGCCCAGTTCAAGCTTCCCATGGATGGGAAACCTGTCTTTGCCCAGCGCGATCAGATGGCAGTTCTTCAGACAAATAATGTAGACAAGAAATATGAGGTAAGCAGCCCTGATATCAAAATTGTGTTTGACCTGGAGAAAGGCCGGATGGATTCCTTCTCATACAGGGGACGGTCAATTATAAGCAAGGGGCCGGAGCCTGATTTCTGGAGGCC
>CAZKTX010000024.1:19022-20356 GCA_964555805.1 uncultured Rikenellaceae bacterium | reverse complement strand
ACTGCCAACTGCACTCTGCCAACTGCCAACTGCATTCTTCCAGCTGCCAACTGCATTCTGCCAATTGCCAACTTATTGCCTTTACCCCTTCATGCCTTCACGCCCTTAGGCCTTCGCGCCTTCGCGCCTTCTTTCAGTACCTTATCTCCGCCCTCAGAACCTCATTTTCTCCTGTAATAATGTTTGTTACATCGTACGACAGAGGAGATTTGGTTTTCTTACTTATGGCAACCCTTGTAATCCCGCGTGCAGGGAGGGTTATTGATGCAGGTGCATCCTGACTTCCGTTTTCGAGTGTGAAAGGAATGTCGGAGTTGTTTGTTATTTCGAGGTAAATATTCTTATCGTTCTCGTAGAAAGGTTTACTCACTGAAATACACTGATTAAAGAAAGGCCTTGCATATTCTTCCTTTCCGGCCAGCATATCGTTGAAGTATGCAAGTGTACGGCCTGCAAACATTGCTTCCTTCAGGGCATCGTAAGTTCTTGCGCTTGCAAAAACAAGTGTCATGGGACGGTTTGTCTGGCCTTTGTATTCCTCACTTATCACCCCGTGCATATCGCTGTTTGCAAGAACTGCGAGGTTATACTGTTTACAGAATGACATAACGAGAGGATAATATTCCCTGTGGTTGAAGAATTCGATTCCGTGCAGCCATTTTCTTTTTATAAGTTCGTAATGGATATTGTACATACGTGGGATTCCGTCGGGTTGCTGCGATTTCCATCCCGGGTGGTTCCAATGGATGTAAGCACCCTGTTTTACTGCTGCTCCGATTGCATCCATTACCGAATCAACATCAATCAGCGATGCGTCCTCGATGAAAAGGGCATTAAGATGTCCGGGAGGCATGCTTCTGGTGATCTCAGTACCCTTTACAAGGATAATGTTATAATCGCGGGCAGTTGTTTCTGAGATCTTCCATGAGGCGTTGTGATCCTTGTTAATAAAGTCCTTATGCGGAAGATACTCAACATGGTCGGTGATTGCAATTGCATCGAGTCCATCGCGGTAGGCCTCTCCGACCCTTACAGTGGGCCAGACATTACCGTCGGAGAGAATTGTATGAAGATGAAAATCGCACTTGAGTGTAACATAACCCGGCAGGTCGGGAATATTCACGATTTTCCTTTGTGCAATACCGGCCAGATTTACCGAAAGCATCAGTAAGATAATGATAATCAGTTTTTTCATGTTTATTGGTTTATAGATTGGTAATACTTGTTTCTGGTTACTTGTTGCTGGTTACTGGTTATTGGCTCAGGGCACAGGGCACAGGGCTCCAGATCCTGCCAACTGTCTGCTGCCAACTGCCAACTTGGAGCTGGTTGCT
>CAZKTX010000024.1:7011-18922 GCA_964555805.1 uncultured Rikenellaceae bacterium | reverse complement strand
TCTTCATAAAAATACGCCGTCTTCTCGTCGAAATCATCCCATGTGTATATTTTCTTCCCGGGGTTAACGGCATAGAAATTCAGCATTGCAAAGTCGCCGGCACACATTGTTGCATGGACGAATGTGAATAATGAGAGGCTCCATTTCCAGAGGCCCGGAAGAGTGAGTATGAGATAAATGAGAATTATACTGATCAGCAGGAAGGGGAACAGGGCAACAATCCGGAATTGTCTTTCCGAAACCACATATCTGTGTGCAGTAACATAGACCATAAACTGTCTGAGATCCATGCCTATTTTTATGTTTCTGGCCCCAGTAATGTAATATGGAACAATATGAAGAAGTTCATGAACGGGGATGCAGAACAGGGGGAAGACAATCAGACCGAGCAGTGTGTGCATAAAGATATTCCTGAAAGGAAAATATCCCCCGATATTGAGTCGAATGTAAAGAGCAAGGCCGAGAAAAACCAGGCACGTTCCCCAGAATAGTACAATCAATCCCGATTTCCTCCTGATGTATTCAAGGACGAAATTGACAAGTTCGTCGTATGGAATTTTCAATATCTGCCTGTATCTCGACTGATCCTCAAGATCTTCTACCTTTAACGCCATGATGTGGATTTACCTTACCAAATATAGGGATTTTTACATTTGTCAACTCCATATTCGCTGATATCGGAGTTGGCCCGTAATTTGATAACTTTGCATTAAATATGACTGAATTTGCGGAAACTGGTTCCCATATTATTCGCCTGTGTTTTGTTTACTGATTTATCGGCGCAGATTGATACGGTAAGAAGGTCTGTCGACACGCTTCCCGGTAATCATTACCAGCTTCGTTCAGTTGACAGGAACGGCGAGGTTCTGCCTGAAATTGACATAAAGGAGGTAGTTATAATCGGACGTGAATCGACAGCTAAGAAATTCCCTTTTTACAGGTATCAGCGCCTTGTTTTCAACCTTAAGAAGGTTTACCCGTACGCCCAGATGGTAAGGGCAAAGCTTGGCGAGGCAAATGATAAGATGATGATGCTGCCCGACGACAGGGAGAGGAAGAAATACCTGAGGAAGTTTGAAAAAGATCTTTTCGGCGAATATGAGGATGATATCCGGGAAATGACGGTTTCACAGGGTAAGCTGCTCATCAAGCTTATCGACAGGGAGACCTACAATACATCCTATGATCTGATCCGGCAGTATAGAGGTGCCTTTTCAGCAGCTTTCTGGCAGAGCATTGCCCGGATTTTCGGGTCAGATCTTAAGGCAGAATATGACCCATATGGCGAAGATGCAATCATCGAGATCATCCTGATTGAAATTGAAACCGGAAACCTTTAGCATTAGCGATTATAAGGGATGAGAAGAATTTTCATTGCTGTCAAAACGGAACCGGAAGGTGATCTTGTAAGGATGATATCTTCAGTCAGAGCCATGCTGGGAACGGAATACATAAAATGGGTTGATCTTTCCGGTATCCACATCACACTTGCTTTTCTGGGTGACACTTCAGATGAAAGAATAAAGGTCCTTGATAGTATGCTCAGGGAAAAATGCACAGGATTCGGGGAGTTTGATTTTGTTCTTTCCGGTGCGGGTGTTTTCAAAAGTTTCACTGATCCAAGGGTGATCTGGGTTGGCATCTCTCAGGCTGAGAGGCTTTCATCTCTATATGATGTTATTGCCAAAGGACTTGGAGCAGCGGGGTTTGAAACTGAAGAAAGGAAGTTCAAACCCCACCTTACAATAGGCAGGGTGAAATCAGTCAGCGATCCGTTAAGGCTGAGGTCGGCCATCGAAAAATATAAAAGCATCGATTTCCAGACAGTCAGGGTAAAGGAGGTGATTCTTTTTGAAAGCATACTTCAGAAAACGGGACCTCTGTACATCCCTCTGGGGAGATATCCGTTATGATCTCATTGCAGATAAAGATCCTGCATTATTATCAGCAAGATCAAAAATATCCCTTACCGGATCATTCCTTTTAATCCATTTCTGCAGTTGTTGCTGGAGGCGGCTTTCATTTATTTTTACCATCTTTAACTCGGATATTACAATTGATTTTTCATGACTGATACATTTCTGGCGAAAGGAAAGAGAAAAAAGCTTGTGGATGAGCTTAGAACAAAAGGAATAACGGATGAAGAGGTGCTTAGGGCAATAAATACAGTTCCAAGGCACGAATTCATGGATCCTGCATTTCTTCATCATGCTTACACCGACAAGGCTTTCCCTATCCCTTCGGGCCAGACAATTTCGCAGCCTTACACGGTTGCCTTCCAGACCAGCCTGCTGAATGTGAAGAAGAGGGACAAGATACTTGAGATCGGTACAGGTTCAGGATATCAGTGTGCCATACTGGTTGAACTGGGAGCAAAGGTTTATACTATTGAAAGGCACAGGGAACTCTATATACTGGCCCAGCGTACACTTACTTCCCTCGGCTATTCAGCCGATTTCTTTTATGGCGACGGATATGAGGGCAAACCTCAGTACGGGCCTTTCGACGGGATCGTGATAACCGCCGCAACTCCGTTAGTACCGGCTAAGCTTCAGTATCAGCTGAAAATTGGAGGGAGGATGATTGTTCCGGTTGGTGACGGCAGTTCACAGGTGATGACGCTTGTAATCCGCAGCGGAGAGGAAGATTTTGAGTATTCTTCCCACGGCACTTTCGCTTTTGTGCCCATGCTCAAGGGAACTGTAAACAGGCAAATGTAATTATATGGAAATAAGGACTCTGGTTTTCAATCCTATATCTGTAAACACATATATTCTGTCAGACGGGTCAGGCGAATGTGCAATTATCGATTGCGGATGCTACGACAGTTTCGAATCCGAAGAACTTATATCGTTTCTTGACGGGGAGAAGCTAAAACCAGTGCTTCTTCTTAACACCCACTGTCATCTCGATCATATTTTCGGAGACAGCCTGATGCTTGAAAAATACGGACTCAGAGCCCTGTGTCACCACGATGACCTGATGAACAGGAAAAGAGCGGTCGATCACGCAAGGATGTTCGGATTGTATATGGAACCGCCGCCTGAACCGGCCGGATACCTTTCGGGAGGGGAGAGGGTGCGTTTCGGTAATTCGGAACTTGATGTGATTCACGTTCCCGGTCATGCGCCCGGAAGCCTGGCATTCTACAGTAAAAACGAAAAATCAGTCTTTACAGGAGATGCTTTGTTTGAAGGAAGCATAGGACGATCCGATCTTCCCGGAGGAAATCATGAAACACTGCTAAACAGTATCAGGGAAAAATTGTTTATACTACCGGCTGATACTGTTGTTTATCCCGGCCATGGCAATACGACTGTGATAGGTGATGAACTCAGGTTCAATCCGTATTTTATCCACAAGTGATTCTTCTCGTTTTTTTAGTAAATACTATTTCTTAATTTCGGGGCGCCGGCTTAAAAGTGCGGCGAACTAAAATTTTAAAAATCAAATCTATGGCATCCGATTCTTTTGCCGCCCGTCATATAGGGCCCCGCGGGTCCGACCTGCCCGGAATGCTCCGGACAATCGGAGTGAACTCACTCGATGAAATGATCGACAGAATAGTTCCTGATTCCATCAGGCTCAGGGAACCATTAAGACTTCCGGAAGCAATGACGGAGTATGAATATTTAGCGCATATAAGGAAGCTTGGTAAGATGAACAGGATGTTCAGATCGTTCATCGGACAGGGCTACTACGGTGTTTCATCTCCGTCGGTTATAATCCGGAATGTTCTTGAAAATCCCTCATGGTACACATCATACACACCTTATCAGGCTGAAATCTCCCAGGGCAGGCTTGAAGCCCTGTTGAATTTTCAGACAATTGTAATCGAGCTTACGGGAATGCAGATCGCTAATGCTTCGCTTCTCGATGAATCGACTGCTTCAGCCGAAGCCATGATAATGATGTTCAATGCCCGTTCAAGGGCGGCGGTTAAGGCAGGGACAAATAAATTCTTTGTCGACGAGGACATTTTCAGGCAGAATATGGGTGTAATTGAAACCCGGTCGGAACCCCTTGGAATACAGATTGTGAAAGGGAGATTTGAGGACTTTCAGCCCGACGAATCATTTTTCGGCGCGTTTGTTCAGTATCCGGCCGCTTCGGGTCAGATCCGCGATTACAGTGAATTCACAGCCAGAGCTCATTCAGCAGGATTGCTTGTGGGGGTTGCTGCAGACCTTTTAAGCCTTGCCCTTCTGACACCTCCCGGAGAATGGGGAGCCGATGTTGTGGTGGGATCGAGCCAGAGATTTGGCCTGCCAATGAGTTTCGGAGGTCCTCATGCGGGTTTCTTCGCAACAAAGGATGAGCTAAAGAGAAATATGCCGGGAAGGATTATTGGCGTGTCGGTGGATGTAAATGGAAAACAGGCCCTTAGGATGGCGCTGCAGACACGCGAACAGCACATAAAAAGGGAAAGGGCAACTTCAAATATATGCACGGCACAGGCGCTTCTTGCAACAATGTCGGGGATGTATGCCCAATATCATGGTCCCGAAGGATTGAGGCAAATTGCGCTTAAGATCCACAACTCAGCCTGCACAATAAGAGCTGGTTTGAAGCAACTTGGTTATGTTCAGTTGAATGACGTTTATTTCGACACAATAAGAGTCTTCCCTCACGAGGGAATCAGCCGCGATGAAATAATGAAGCTTGCCCTTGACGCAGAAATTAATTTCTATTACCCGGCCGACGGCAGTATTAGCCTTTCAACCGATGAGGTCACCTCAATCGAAGACATAAATGCAGTCATCGGGGTGTTTGCCAGAGCAGCAGGGAAAAAAGCCGATGTGATAACATCTTTAGCTGAATGCAGCTGTATACCCGAAAAATTTATTCGTAAGTCAGCTTTCCTTACAGCCTCTGCTTTCAACAGTTTCCACAGCGAGACAGAAATGATGAGGTACATTAAAATGCTTGAAAGGAAGGATTTCTCCCTTACGCACAGTATGATATCCCTGGGATCGTGCACGATGAAGCTGAATCCGGCAACTTCGATGTTTGCCATGAGCTGGCCCGAATTCGGGAATATTCATCCTTTTGTTCCTGCCGCTCAGGCTGAAGGCTACTATCAGATGATGAATGAACTCGGAGATGCGCTCAGGGAGATTACCGGTTTTTCGGCAGTCACTTTCCAGCCAAACTCCGGGGCTGCAGGCGAGTATACCGGTTTGCTTTTAATACGGGAATATCACAGGACAAGGGGAGAAGGTCACAGGAACATTGCCCTTATTCCTTCATCGGCACATGGTACAAACCCGGCCAGCGCCGTGATGGCAGGTATGCAGGTTGTTGTTGTCGAATGTGATGACAGGGGTAATATTCAGATTGAGGATCTGAAGAAAAAGGCAGATGCTTACGGGGAGAACCTTTCCTGTTTCATGATAACATATCCTTCAACACACGGGGTGTTTGAAGCCGGGATTACTGCCATGATTGAGATAATCCACGGGAACGGCGGACTTGTTTACATGGACGGGGCCAACATGAATGCCCAGGTCGGACTTACAAGTCCCGGACATATAGGAGCCGATGTCTGTCACCTTAACCTTCATAAGACATTTGCAATTCCTCACGGAGGAGGCGGCCCTGGAATGGGTCCTGTACTTGTTTCCGAAAAACTGGCTGAATTCCTTCCATCGCATCCGCTGGTTCAGGTTGGAGGAAAGAATGGAATATCACCTGTTGCATCCTCACCCTTTGGCAGCGGCCACGTCCTGACAATATCACATGCCTACATCCTTATGATGGGTCCGGATGGCCTCACGGACGCAACAAAATTTGCCATTCTGAACGCAAATTATATTTCGGCATCCCTTAAGAGCAGGTTCAAGACCCTTTATACAGGAGATACTGGTTATGTGGCTCATGAACTAATTCTTGACTGCAGGAATTTCAAGACTGAAGCAGGGATCACTGAATCGGATATCGCAAAAAGACTCATGGATTATGGCTTTCATGCTCCCACTCTTTCTTTTCCGGTACACGGGACCCTAATGATAGAGCCTACCGAGTCGGAATCGCTGAGGGAACTTGACAAATTCATCGATGCGATGAATTCTATATGGCTCGAGATTCAGGAAGTGAAGGATGGCTTAGCTGACCGGGAAGATAATGTTCTTCACAACTCTCCTCATACAGCATATAATGTAACTGCCGACGAATGGAAACATTCCTACTCCCGGCAGAAAGCTGCCTACCCGCTGAGATGGGTGGAAGAAAACAAATTCTGGCCCTCAGTCGGGAGGGTTGATGATGGCTATGGCGACCGCAACCTTATATGCACCTGCGCCCCGATCGATTCATACCGCATGGAGACATTCAATTTCAGGATTGCTGACCTTGATAATAAATAAAAAACATCAGTCAGTGGTTTCTTTGCTGTATTAAAAATTATTCTCAAATTTAATGTCTGAAGTATTACAGATAAACATCAATTCCAATGCAAAATTCATCGTGGATTGATCTTCTTTCTATGATAGATGGGAAGAAGCTCAGTTACAGGCCGGCGGGATTTATTATTGACAGTCCATGGCTGCCCGGCTGGTATGGCATTCCCACGCTTGACTATTATGCATCCGATGAAAAATGGATGAAAGCCAACATAAAGGCAGCCGAAACTTTTCCGGATGTCTGGTTCATGCCCGGTTTCTGGTCGGAATATGGTATGTGCACCGAGCCGTCTGCTTTTGGCTCGAGACTCATCTTTCTGGAGAATAACCTGCCTCACGCAGAAAAGATTCTTACCGATATTGCTGATGCTGAAAGGCTCCCTCAGCCTAATGTAAGAACCGACGGCCTTCTTCCTTTCATGATTGCCCGGCTTAAAAACAATCAGGCTTCAATTATTGAAGCTGATCACCAGGTCAGGTTTGCCATAGCCCGCGGCCCTCTCAACATAGCCAGTTTCCTTATGGGAACAACTGAATTCATGATGGCGCTAGCACTTGATCCGGAAGGCTCGCACAGGCTGCTTGAAAAAATAACAAGTTTCATCTGCGACTGGCTCTCACTTCAGAAAGAAAGTTTTCCTTCAATTGAGGGAGTGCTGATACTTGATGATATAATAGGTTTTGTGGGCGAGGGTGAATTCAGCGAGTTCGTGCTTCCATATTTCAAAAGGATTTTTTCATGTACGGGAGCGAAGGTCAGGTTCCTTCACAATGATGCCGATGGAATTATTACAGCAGGATTTTTGAAGGAAATGGATGTGAATGTTTTCAATTTCTCCTTCAATCATTCACTGGGAGAAATGAGGCGCCTTGCAGGCGACGGAGTTGTACTGCTTGGAAATATACCTCCGCGCGATGTGCTTGCCGCCGGAACCCCTGAACAGATCAGGGAGGCAGTCAGAAAGGCCTCTGATGAAATCAGTAATCACGATCGCATTATCTGGTCAGCCGGCGGAGGAATGCCCCAGGATGTAAGCACACAGAATATTAATGCTTTTATTGAAGCAGTGAAAGAAATTAAACAGACTTAAGATATGGACCTGAAGACAACGATTGTATTGATTTCTGCAGTGATATTATCATCATGCGGAACAGGAGGAAGTAAGAAGCAAACGACTGAAACAAAGGATGATGCGATGGAAACAAGCTACAAGGTAAAACTGCTTACAGTCGATCCGGGCCATTTCCATGCCGCCCTGGTGCAAAAAATATCGTATCCTCAGGTATCACCAGATGTCAGGGTCTATGCACCGGAAGGACCGGATGTGGAACAGCACCTTGCACGAATTGCATCGTATAATGCAAGGTCGAATGATCCTACGAAATGGAATGAGATAGTCTACAGGGGAACCGATTTTTTTGAAAAGATGCTTGCTGAAAAGGCCGGAAATGTTGTAGTGCTGTCGGGCAACAACAAAAAGAAGGCAAGTTATATAACTGCCTCGGTTAACGCAGGTCTGAATGTTTTGGCTGACAAGCCCATGATAATAACTCCTGAAGACTGGCCGGGCCTGAAAGCTTCATTTGCATCTGCCGCTGAGAAGGGGGTCCTTCTGTACGACATCATGACCGAACGTTTTGAGGTCACAACACTTCTTCAGAAACTCCTTTCTCAGAATGAGGAGATTTTCGGAACCCTGGTTCCGGGGTCAGCCAGCAATCCTGCTGTGTCAAAGGTAAGTGTTCATCATTTTTCGAAGATAGTATCGGGCTCTCCACTCCAGCGTCCGGCATGGTTTTTTGACGTCGAACAGCAGGGCGAAGGGATAGTTGATGTTACAACACATCTTGTCGATCTTGTTCAGTGGGAATGTTTTCCGGAACAGGTCCTCGATCCTTCCGATGTAAAGCTTTCCTCTGCAAAGAGATGGCCGACAATAATATCGAAGGAAGAATTCAGGGGAGTGACAGGCCTTGATGATTTCCCTGAATACCTGAGTAAGGATATTAAAGACGGGAAACTTAATGTTTATTCAAATGGTGAGATGATTTACCAGCTGAAGGGGATCTGGGCGAAAGTATCTGTTACATGGAACTTCATGCCGCCGGCTGGGGGCGGGGATACTCACTATTCGGTTATGCGCGGCACCAAATGCGACCTTGTTATCCGTCAGGGCGCCGATGAGAAATTTGTGCCGACATTGTATGTTGAAAACATAAAGGGTACATCGCTGCCGGATTTCAATGAAAAGCTTAAGGCAGCGCTCGGTAAGCTCCCATACGATAGTCTGACTGCAGAAAACTCAGGAAACAAGGCCCTGAAGATCTTCATACCGGCGAAGTACAGGGTTTCGCACGAAGAACACTTCGGACAGGTAACTCAAAAATTCCTTGAATACATGGAAGCAGGCAAACTGCCTGAGTGGGAGGTTCCCGGAATGATTACAAAATACTATACTACAACCTCGGCGCTTAAGCTTGCAAGGGAATAGTCCTGATTCTTTCAGAACAGGTCTTCTATTACAATTGAATACAGGTCTTCGAGGCTTATGCCAGCTGCATTTGCCTGCCTCGGTATTATGCTCTCCATTGTCATGCCCGGGACTGTATTGATTTCCAGGAAAAAGGGATTGCCGTCGACAACGATGAAATCAACCCTTACTATGCCTTTGCATCCAAGAATTTCATAAACCCTTGAACTGAGCGACTGTATCCTGTTAATAAGGTCCTCCGGCATATCCGCAGGTGTTATCTCCTGCGATTTTCCGGGTGTGTATTTTGCCTCATAATCAAAGAATTCATTACTGCTTATGATCTCTGTGACCGGCAGGACGAGCCCCTTACCGTTTGCCCTTACAACACCGCAGGCGACTTCCCTCCCGTTCATGAACGATTCGACCATTACCTCATCGCTCTCCGTGAATGCTGCTTCAATTGCAGCAGGCAGTTCTTCTTTTGTCTTAACCTTCGACACCCCGAAGCTTGATCCGCTGTCGTTGGGCTTTACAAAGCACGGAAGGCCAGTTTTCGAAATTATTGAGTCAGCATCGGGCATGTTTTCCCTGCGGAAGAGGATGTTGCGGGCCATTGGTATTCCATACTCCTTAAGATAGAGCTTGCAGGCCTGTTTGTTGAATGTGAGGGCCGAGCAGAATGCGCTGCAGCTTGTGTAGGGGATTTTCATCATATCGAGATAGCCCTGGAGAAGTCCGTTTTCGCCGGGGGTCCCGTGGATGGCTATGAAAACCGCATCGAACCTTATCTTCTTATCATCGGTAACAAGGGTAAAATCATTCTTGTCGATATTGAAGCGTCTTCCCTTCGGATCTTCCCAGTACCAGGCAGTACCCCTTATAATAATCAGGTAAGCATTGTATTTTCCTGAGATCAGACTTAACACCTCACCGGCGCTTTTTACTGAAATTTCATATTCGGATGAATCTCCTCCCGCAACTATTGCAATTGTTCTCATCTGAGAAAAGTTTGGTTGTAAAAATAGAAATTAATGGATTCATTTCAGGTGGGAAGGCAAATGTTTTGGGTGGGCATAAATAATTTTCTGTTCAGATTATAAGGAATTATTTACCTTTGATTAAATTCTTAAAACCGCACAAAATGAAAAAAGGTTGCATCATTTGGATAATAGTTGGAGTTATTCTCGGACTTATTGTACTTGGTCTTGTTTCATGGGGAACCAGGGCTTATAACCAGATGGTTTCTCTTCAGGAAGGCGTTACAGCCCAATGGGGGAATGTTGAGACTCAATACCAGAGGAGGGCCGATCTCATACCCAACTTTGTAAATACAGTCAAGGGAGCTGCAGCATTTGAGCAGGAGACTCTCACGCAGGTTATTGAAGCAAGGGCAAAGGCCACTCAGGTAACAGTCGATCCGGCAACAATGACAGCAGAAAACCTTCAGGAGTTCCAGGCTGCCCAGGGTGGTCTGAGTTCCGCTCTTTCGAGACTGATGGTTGTTGTGGAACGTTATCCGGAACTTAAAGCCACTCAGAATTTCAGGGATCTTCAGGTTGAACTCGAAGGTACTGAGAACCGCATATCAACCGAGCGCCGGAAATTCAATGAAGTTGCCCAGTCAATGAACACTTATATAAGAAGATTCCCGCAGAATATTCTTGCCGGAATGTTCGGTTTCACAGCCAGGCCATATTTCGAGTCGATGGAAGGAGCGGAGAAAGCTCCTGAAGTTACATTTTAACCCATCGGGGGAAATGGAAATCAAGGCATCGACTTTTTTTACCAAGGAGCAGCAGCTTCAGATACGGGATGCCATAAAGGAAGCTGAAGGCGAAACTTCGGGGGAAATAAGGGTTCATATCGAAACCAGTCTTTCAGGCTATGTCCTCGACAGGGCTTCATGGATCTTCCGGCATATAAAGATGCATGAAACAGAAGACAGAAACGGAGTTCTCTTTTATCTTGCTGTCAAAAACAAGGAGTTTGCAGTGATCGGCGATGCCGGAATAAACAGCAAGGTCCCCGATGGTTTCTGGGATGCTATAAAAAACATCCTTGTGAGTAATTTCAGGGAAGGTAAATATTGCGAGGGAATCATTGAAGGGGTACTTATTGCAGGCCGTCAGCTCCGGGAACATTTCCCGCGCAGCAGGGATGATGTGAATGAACTTCCGGACGATATCTCGTTTGAAGACAATGAGCAACCAGAAAAGCAATGAAATTCAGGATATTAAATAATTACTTTATCATTTTTGCACTTGTACTTGCATTTGCCTCGGTAACTGTAATTGGTCAGGACTTTCCAGAGCCGCAGGTTCCGCCAAGGCTTGTGAATGATTTTGCAGGAATGCTCACACAGCAGGAAATAAATGCGCTTGAACGGAAGCTTGTGGCTTTCGATGATACGACATCGACTCAGATATCTATAATTACAGTAAGCGACCTGATGGGATATGACAAAGCCGATTATGCGCAACGGCTGGCTGAGTTGTGGGGAATAGGCCGTCAGGGTTCCGACAACGGGGTGCTTATACTCGTCAAGCCAAAGAACTTCAGCTCACAGGGGCAGGTTCAGATTACGACAGGATATGGACTTGAAGGTGTTATCCCCGATATTTTATGCGGAGAGATAGTCGACTATGAAATACTTCCTGAATTCAGGCAGGGCAATTATTATGCAGGACTCGACAAGGCAACCAGTACGCTTATGTCGCTTGCAAGCGGGGAGTTTAAGGCAGGCGACTACAGGAAAGGCGGCGACACCGGGGAGCTGGTCCCGCTTATTATTTTCATAATTGTTATTATGGTCATTCTGTTCATGCGCAGCAGCGGCGGATCGAACCAGAAGCATATAAGCCGTAACGGACTGCCTCTCTGGGTGCTGATGTCGATGATGAATTCAGGTGGCAGCAAGCACAGCGGGAGCTGGGGAGGCTTTTCAGGTGGAGGCGGTTTCAGCGGAGGCGGCGGTGGCGGCTTCGGCGGTTTCGGAGGCGGCAGCTTTGGCGGCGGCGGAGCCGGAGGGAGCTGGTA
>CAZKTX010000024.1:0-6911 GCA_964555805.1 uncultured Rikenellaceae bacterium | reverse complement strand
GATTAAGAATTTTCTCTTCCTGACGTATAATTTCTCCACTTTTCCATAACTTGTATCATGTCGTCAGGAAGTTCCGAGTCGAAGGACAGCCTTTTTCCCGTGACCGGGTGATCGAATGAAAGCGATTTTGCATGCAACGCCTGCCTGGGCAATATTGTGAAGCAGTTCCTTACAAATTGCTGATATTTGGCAAATGTTGTGCCCCTGAGTATCTTATCCCCCCCGTATTCCTCATCATTGAAAAGAGGGTGTTTTATATGGCTGAAATGAACCCTTATCTGGTGTGTGCGGCCCGTTTCGAGCCTGCATTCAACAATTGAAACATATCCGAGATCTTCAATCAGTCTGTAGTGAGTGACAGCTGGTTTGCCCTGACTGCCGTCGGGAAAAACCTGCATGACCTTCCTGTCGCGGATACTGCGGCCCACATGTCCCGTGATTGTTCCTTCGGCCGGATCGGGTGTGCCCCACACAAGGGCGATATATTTCCTGCCGGTTGTCCTGTCATAGAACTGTTTCGATAATTTATTGAGCGCCAGCTCGTTTTTTGCAACAACAAGTATCCCGGATGTATTTTTATCAATACGATGCACAAGTCCTGGACGAAGCTCTCCCGACTGAAACATTGGAATATCCCTGAAATGGTACATCAGGGCATTCACGAGTGTTCCTGTGTAGTTGCCGTAGGCCGGATGAACAACCATTCCGGGATCCTTGTTCACAACAATAACATCGTCATCTTCATAAATAATGTTGAGCGGAATATTTTCAGGTATAAGCTCTATCTCCCTGGGAGGGTTTGGAAGCACAACCTGCACTATGTCGTTTGGTTTAACCCTGTAATTTGGTTTTACCTGTTTGTTGTTAACAAGAATATTGCCGGCATTGGCAGCATTCTGGATCCTGGTTCTGGATGTGTTCTCTATCCGTTCGAAAAGGAATTTGTCTAAACGCATCAGCGACTGGCCTGGCATGGATTGGAACCTGTAATGTTCAAAAAGTTCCTGCTGGTCAGTCAATTCTTCCTCTGCCATGTGATATTATTTTGTGATCACGAGCCTGAACCAGGCTTCACGCTTTTTCCCGGAGAGCACAACCACGTTGAAGATTCCGGGTTTCAGTTCCTGAATATCAATTCTTTCGCTGTAAGGCACTCTTATCAGCTCCCGTCCGAAGAGATCGCTTATTGACACGTATGTTGCCGGTCCGGGCAGAATATCCTCACATTCAATGTTGATGAAATCCACTGCCGGGTTGGGCCACATCCTGTATCTTTTGGGATCAGCCGGGATTTCATCGTCAGAGGATGTAGTTTTCACTGGTTTTCCCACTATTGGCCTTATCATCAGACTTCCCTGCTTTTGCGACAGGTACCATATTCCGTTCAGCCAGTAAAACTGCCTCCCCTGATGAGGAGTATTAACATCGAAGCCTGCATTTAGAAAGGTCTCGGTTTTCTGCTTCCATCCGACATAGAAAACATCGTCTACAGGAACGCCGTCGGGCAGGATGTACGTATAGAATCCGTTTATATCGTCGCCGGGCTCAACAATCACATTAACGAAGCTGTAAATTACATTTCCGGGAAGTCCGTTGTTGTCATCCCATACAATCAGGTCAAATGCCCTTACGTTGCTGTTAAGATAGCTGTCGTTGAAGCAGATGCTTATAGCCCTGAGGGTGTCTTCCATGTACGATTTGAACCTGTATGCCACCATTGCATTTCGTGATCCCTCTCCGTTTACCCCGTATCCGCTTTCAGCAGTCCCGTCGTCAAAGGCAAAATAGTTGCTGAAGACCTGGTTGTATCTGATCGTGTCGTTGGACTTGGGGTCGAAGTCATCTGTAAGCAGGTGGCAGGTTATCCTGAAAAGTGCAGAATCAGTGTTCGAAGAATTATATGTATAGATCAGGCTGGCGTTGTAATCAACGCTGGCATGGGGTTCGATGTTTGTTGCACCTGCAGTGAATGAATGTGAAACAGCATTTGTATACAGGTCGCGTATCTCGAAGTTCCTTGTTACATTCCTTGTAATTATGTCGTTATTCCTGTATGAAACTGGTATGAAAGCGCCCATTTCCTGGAGGTAGACCTGCCGGAATTGTTTCCAGGGCATTGCTTCATGAGTTTTAAGGATTGATCTGAGTGGTTTTCTGAAAGCGACATCTGCAAGGGCCGTATCGGCTTCGTGTCTGTTCCTGTCGAGAAGAATGTAATCGATGTTCCAGTGATCGCAGTTGCCGATCATTGAGTTCTCCTTAAAATCCGAAAGGCTTGCCCAGTTGACGAAGCGGAACTGAAATCCATTTTTAAGGTACCTGGGATTGTCAATTCTTATAATAACAGGTTTAAATCCTGATTGAACCGGTTCTTCGGATTTCCATACCGAATACCAGGCGGCTTCTTCGGGGGCAAAGAACTGGAGAGTCAGGCTGTCGGAAGGTTCCGGAACGTCTCCAAGACCTCCGGCTTCGTACCAGAAGCTGAGCCAGATATTATCGGATGCCGGATACATGAGATTCACCGGCTGGGAAGTCAGATTGTCAGCCTTAAAACCCTCCGGGACAGCAGTTTCATAAAGTCTTCCCGTCTCGTCGAGTGCATCAAGAGTTGCAATTCCTATTGTGATCTGCCTGTCGGAGTATGTGTTGTTTATAAAAGCATAACTGTCGGTCCAGAGAAGTGGGTTGGGGAGAACTGAACTTCCTGTGAAATCATCGAAAAAAGGCAGTTCGACAGGATCAGCGGCAAGTCCTTTTGCGGTCTGTCCGGAATTGCCTTTCAGCAGCCGGTTCGACTGAAGTCCTGTGGTCACTTCCTGAGCGAAGGTCTGTGCCGGGATGAACGTAAGCAGTATTAAATATATAAGTCTATTATGCATAATGTTATTCCGACAGTTGCGGGAATCTTCCGGGTAATGTGTCTGTAATTACGTATGCTGAATCAACGGGAAGCCGTGCAGAATCGAGTGTAAGCCACAGGTAAATCGAGGATCCGAGCTGGAGAGTGGCGTCAGCGCTGAAGTCGGGATTTTGTTTATAAACGAAAGCGTCGGCCGAATCCTGTGCTGTAAGTACTGTGTTATCAAAAATTGAAGTGACAAGAGTAAGAGAGGCTCCCAATATTGTGTTCCTTGCAGACTCGTAATTGATTCCGATCAGATCCGGGACATACGTTCTCTGATTGCTTAGACCTCTCCCCAGGACCAGATCTATAACCGATCCTTTCTGTATTGAATCTCCGTCATGGATATTTCTTCCGCCATGGAACTGTTCCAGCACAACATCGAAAGAGATATCGGGGATATACCTTATCGATCCCAGCTGAAGCCCCGAGCTTTCAATAACTTTGACAGCCTGCCGCTTTGGCAGGTTGACAAGGTTTGGCATTGCTACAATTTCGGGATTGAATGCATTGATTGTAAGCCTGATATTTCTGCGCTTCTTGACCTTGAAACCCGGAACCGGATTCTGTTCGGCGATGCATCCTCTGGGCACTTCGGATGTGTATACCGAATCAACGATCTGGAACCTGAGTCTGCTTTTTTTTGCCAGTTGCTCGGTCTGGCGGAGAGTAAGTCCCTTGAAGTCAGGTACGGGTTTGCTCTGGCCGTGGCGGGTATAAAAATTCATCCAGATGAGCAGGAGCATTATTATAACAACGAAAATTACAGCTGCAAGGGCCAGGTTTTTGAGAAACGTTTTGCTGAGGATGAAATCTTTGATGCTCATAACGGCCGGACTAAATTTTATAACGCAAAGGTATGTATAAAATTATAAAAGGAATCCCGTTCAACGGGCACAAATCCGGCATCTCTTACAAGCCTGCAGATTTCACCGGTCGACATTGCCGGATTTTGTTCTGCAGAACCTGCCATTGAATAGATCCTTGTGGAATCTTCAATCGTCCCGTCGAGGTCGTCGGTTCCGAACATCAGGCTCATCTGGGCAACTTCCCTTCCTATCATCGGCCAGTATGCCTTTATATGAGGGATGTTATCAAGAAATATCCGCGAAACAGCATAGTTTCTTAAATCTTCAGCCGTTGTTGTTTCTCCGAGATGCGACATCGGATTGTTGGCTTTTCTGAACTTAAGCGGGATGAAAGCATTAAAGCCTCCGGTCCTGTCCTGAAGATCCCTGAGCCTCGACATATGGTCAATTCTGTGGGAATAATTCTCAAGATGTCCGTAAAGCATTGTGGCGTTTGAAGGGATCCCCGAATTATGAGCTGTTTCGTGTATAAGGAGCCATCTTTCGGCTGTCGATTTTTCAGGACTGATATTTTTTCTTATAGTTTCGTCGAAGATTTCCGCGCCTCCTCCCGGGATCGAATCGAGTCCGTATTTCTTCAGCAGCATAAGGCCCTCACTGAGTGTCATTCCCGATTTTGAAATCATCTGGTCGATCTCGACTGCCGAATAGGCTTTAATGTGGATGCCAGGGCGGTGTTGCTTTATCTTTTGAAGAAGTTCGCCATAATACCTTATATCGTGCGAGGGATGAACGCCCCCCGTTATGTGAACCTCTGTCACTTCCATGCCGTCGAATTTCCTTACAATTTCAAGCATCTCATCGTGCGAGTATTCCCAGCTTTCAGGATCGCCTTCAGTCTTGTGATATGAGCAGAAGCGGCAGTTATGTATGCAAAGGTTTGTTGGTTCAATGTGGAAGTTGCGGTTGAAAAAGACCTTATCCCCGTTATGCTTTCTCCTTGCTATTCCCGCCATCAGCGAAAGCAGTGACAGACTGGCTTTTTCAAATAGAAGCTCTCCTTCTTCTTCTGTGATCCTCCTGCCCTGGCTTATTCCCGTGAGTATACTCTTCAGGCCCGGATCATTTGTATAGTCTTCAGGACTCTTCATGTAAATTGTTATCAGGAGCAAAATTAACAAAAAAAAGGTGCCTTTGCGGAGGCACCTTACCTGGTATTATAAATAACCTTATTATTTAAGTTTGAGTTCAGTAGATACTGTCAGCTTCTTTCTTCCCTTAGCCCTGCGTGAAGCAAGAACCCTTCTGCCATTGGCGGTGGACATTCTTTCCCTGAATCCGTGTTTGTTAGCTCTTTTTCTCCTTGAAGGCTGAAATGTCCTTTTCATGACTCTGCTTTTAAGTTGGTTCTACTGTTAAATTTGAGATCGCAAAGATAGATAATTTTTAAATAAATGCAACGGGGCGGATAAATTTTGAAAAAATCACAGAGGTAGGTAAACTATCTTTTTTGACCCGAACCAGGGTTCCGGGAAAAAGGAGCTTAAATCAGTAATTATCGCCCTGTCCCTGAACGGCAGCAGTTCTTCGGTCAGGTCTCCGCCTTTGAGGCATATTATTCCGTTTCTGGTCTCACCTTCCTTGTTGCGGCTGATATTTTTCCTTGTCAGTTTAACAAGTTCAGGAAAAGCCATCACCGCCCTGCTTATTACGAACTCATACCGGCCTGTTTCCTCTTCAATTCTTTTTCTGACAGGAACAACGTTTTTGAGGCCCAGTTCATCTGCAACGCTTGAAACAACCATAATCTTTTTTGCTATTGAATCGAGCAGGAAAAAATTCACACGCGGGAACATTATTGCAAGAGGAATGCCCGGAAAGCCTCCGCCTGTTCCTGCATCGAGCACCCTGCTTCCGTCGCCGAAATGTATGACCTTTGCAATAGACAGTGAATGAAGTACATGGTGGGTATAGAAATTATCGAAGTCCTTTCTTGAGATAACATTAATCCTTGAGTTCCACTGACTGTAGACCTCCTCAAGTTTTGAAAACAATGTAATCTGCGGCCCTGTAAGGTCTGGGAAGTATCTCCTGATTATTTCACTCACTATCTGTTGCCTGTTTTTGCAAAGATATTGAACAGGAGCGATTTTGCCCTGAAAAGTTGTGCTTTAACTGTGCCGATCGGCAGTTTCATTTCGGAAGCTATTTCTTCGTAGGAGTATTCCTTGAAGTACCTGAGTTCAATGAGCCTTCTGTACCGGGGTTTCAGCTGGGCGACTATTTCGCGGAGCACGGCAATCTTCTGGTCGTTTATAAGCCGCTCTTCAGGATCGGGAAGATCCGACTGAATATTGACAGTCATATTGTCAACATCCTCCTGTATCTGGTCGATGAGTGAAGGTGAGAGCTGTTTTTTCCGGATAAAGTCGATGCAGTTATTTGTGGCGATTCTGAAAAGCCAGGTGCTGAATGCAAATTCGGGAGTGAAGGAGTCGATGAACCTGAAAGCCTTGCCAAATGCCTCTATTGTCAGGTCTTCCGCATCGGACGGGTTGTTGACCATCTTCAGGATCATGAAATAGATTGAATCCCTGTACCTGTTAAGCAGGCTCGAAAAAGCTTTCTCATTTCCGAGTTTTGCCTGCTCGACAAGAATAAGGTCATCTTGTGCCTTTTCGGATAAGCAATTACTTATTTCCATGTGGTGTCAGCTCTTCTTTCACTTAGACTACCTGCAAAGAATGCAGCATTAATAAACGGAGAAATGACATCAAATATTGGAAACAGAGGCAAAATTCCAGGCTCATTGAATTTATTCCGGTTAAGAATAAATGTAATCAGCTGGGTAATGAACCTCAGGAGGAACAGGCCCGCGACAAGCGGCCATGCATACAGTTTGATTAAGAGGGCAAGGAAGGAGGCATAAAAGATGACTCTGGAAGCAGGTTCCCCCAGAAGAATTATTTTATGAATTGCTTTATAATGTTTTGCTGTAGTCAGGTGTCTTCTTTTCTGTTTTATGTAATCTCTTATGTTTTTTGCAGGCACTGACCTCGTATGGGATTCCTTTCCGAATTCGACAGCACTGTTTTCCGCAGAGGCATTCGAGTTTACGAAAAGGTCATCATCGCCGGAGGCTAGATGGGAGTAAGGGCCAAATCCTTTTTTTTCAAAAAAGATTGATTTTCTGTAAG
>CAZKTX010000023.1:5747-31695 GCA_964555805.1 uncultured Rikenellaceae bacterium | reverse complement strand
CATCAACAATATAAATCCTGCCGTCAGAAGCTACAGGTGATGCAATAAAGCTTTTTGCACTTCCTAGTTTGGCATTGTAGACCTCTTTTCCTGTCAGAGGATCAAGGCAGTTGATAGTTCCGTTCCAGTTAACGTTGTAAAGAAGATTCCTGTACAGAAGCATTGTATGCATATATGAACCGCCGCGGGGCTGACTCCATTTGACTCCCTGGTTTGAGGTTTCGTTTTCCTTAAGTGTAATATCTCCGGCGGCGCTGGTTCTTACAGCCATTATGGGTGAGCTTTTGCCATGGGCGCTGTTGAAATATATCAGATTGTTGCCTGTTATCGGAGTGGGTATCTGGATATCTCCCCCGCCAGACATTTTCCAGACCTCTTTTCCTGTCGCGAATTCATAACCTCCCCTGTGCTTGTATCCGTTTACAGCCACATAGGTCTTTCCTGCATCAGTATAAATATTTGGTGTACACCAACCAGGGTACTCATCCCTCGACGATTTCCATAATTCCTTTCCTGTTTTGACATCATAAGCAGCAAGAAATGAGTTCTCCAGTACATCACACTGAATTATGACAACACCATTGTGAATAACAGGTGAACTGGCAAATTCCCATTCTGCATTTTTCATTATGAAAAAAGAGGAACGGAGCACTCCGAAGTTCTTCTGCCACAATAGTTTTCCGTTATTGTCGTAGCAATAAAGTCCTTCTGATCCGAAAAAAACCACAACATGTTTTCCATCTGTGGCAGCAGAAGAATTTGCATGAGTCGATTTGGGATGTCTCTTTATCTTTGGTATTCCCTTGTAAGAAGTTCTTTCCCAGACTATCTGTCCATTATTCTTATTAATGCAAAAGACCTTCCATTCATGTACAGATGAGTCGCTTACGGGAGTAACATCGCCGTAAAGACCGGGTTTGAAGCCTGCCTTATCTGATTCACTTACAGCAGTTGTAATGAATAACCTGTCGCCCCAGATAACCGGGCTGGATATTCCCATTCCGGGAATAACGAGACGCCATCTTATGTTTTCGGACTTGTTGGGGTCGAACTTTTCAGGAAGGTTTGCATTATCGAGAACTCCCGATGATAGATAACCCCTGTAAACGGGCCATTGACGTTCCTGTGGAACCTGTGAATTTACCATCTGGGTAATCAATACAGGAAACAGGAGTGAGAAAAGGAAAAAAGTCCGGATTTTCATTAAATTTTACGACTTACTAATATTGGAAGGCTAAAATAGATGATCAGGATATAATTTTCAATTAATCCCCGATTTTTAAAGCTGTATACTATAGTTAACTGAAATGATGTTCATATCTCTCAGTTTTGGAAAGAAGTCCCTCTGAAACATATACTCAAGTTCAATTGCATGCTTCTTTGAGATATTATATTCAAACCCTCCTGTAAACCTCTGTTTGTCGACGGTTCTGCTTGAATTGCCGAAAACCGGAAAGAAAAGTTCTGAAGTCACATAGGGATTCAACGGGAACTTTGGTATATCGTATGCTGCTTTTACCCTGAGCCGTAGAAGTTCCTTAGATTCCTTGTCGTTCTCATCCTCAAAATACGTTTTATAGCGTTGCTGGAACCTCACACGACCCGAAACATCAAGGTCGCCCAGCGATGTTTTAGCTTTTACATCAGCAAACCATTTATGACGGGGATGAAAGAGTTCATCATCTTCCTTCATCTGAGTATACCTGTATGAGACAGCAGCCGATAAAAAATTCGTTAATTTATATCCAAGACCGATGTCAATAAAACCTTCTTCAATTTCTCCCGCGTCGTGATATGTCCTCAGGTTGAAATCAACATCCAGATCAAGATCTTTGACAAGTTCCTTCTGTGCCGTAATTGAGTACCATATTCCAAAATCCTTGTCCTGCCCATTGATGATAGCAGTTGTGCAGACAAGCACAAGCATTAAAAACAGTTTCTTATTCATCCGTATATAATTGATTTTAAAGGTTCCCGCCTGTGCGGGAGAACCGCACATAATTGAATATTATATACATACGTGTTTGTGTGTTTGACACATGTGGGTTTCATAGTTGTTTTTCAGGAATTCCTTCTAAGCAAGATATTCGGTTAATCCGAGATTCAATTCCGGTTCCTTCTCGTTAAGTGACTTATACATGACCAGAGCAGCTCCCAGAGCAGTTGAATTGCTTATCATGGATGTGTAAACCTTCCTGGATGAAAATACCCTGGCGAGAAGTTTCAGAAAAATTTTGTTTTTTGCAAAACCTCCGGTTATATAGAAATTTCCGATATCATCCTTATCAGGAAGAATCAGTTTAATTGCTTCCTGCGTGAGGTCTGCAAGTTCGCTCATAAGCTGGTGGTAGGCCTCATCAAATGACTTGAAATCGAACATGTCGATTTTCTCCCTGAATTCTCTCGATCCCGGGCCGCTTTGGAAAAAAGCCCTTCTGTCGCCATGATATCTGTTGCCAAGCATTCGTAGAAGATCGATATCATATTTGACGCTCTTGTAAAAATCCTCGGTTGTCCGGAAGTGTTCGTTAAGCATTCTTACGCCCATATCGTGCAAATTTCCAAGGAAAAGCCTTGACGACTTGACCGGCTGCCGGGTAATGCTCATATAGCAAAGGCAGTCGTTGTCGAGCTGCTCCACAGTCAGCTTTTCGTTGTTGAACGGATTCATGCTTATGCACCATGTCCCTGTTGAAATGAGCAGGAATTTTCCCCTGTTGCCCGAAAAATATGGTGCCAGAGATGAAGAACTGTCATGAATCCCGATTCCGACGTTGATCTTTTTCCCGTCAATTTCAACCTCGCTATAAGTCCCGACAGGAACGGGTTCAGGAAGATTCAGATCATTATCAGCTACCCATGGGTGGTATTTCATGTTGTCGAAATCCCATAACCCGGTGTGGCAGCCTATTGAAGTATGTTCTGAACAAATCTTTCCGGTCACAAGATATGACAGATACTGTGGTAAGTGAAGGACATACCGTACTTTGGCAAATATTTCCGGTTTGGCGGTTTTAAGCCAGAGAATCTGAATGCCCGAATTTAGCATTCCAAGGGCAGGAGATGCCGTCCTCCTGCAAAATTCATCCTGGCCTCCGTATCTCCTGTACAGTCGTTCGGGGATCTTCTCATCAATAGGTTTTAGGTAGTTGTATGCCGGGCCTATCCTCTTGCCGTTTTCATCAAGGTAGACGATTGTGGCGCCGTAGGTGGCAAAATTGAGTGCAGTCAGGTCATATTTATCTGAATGGACAAGCTTCCGGATCGACTCCCCTATCCATTTTTCAACAAGTTCTATGTCGTCGCACTCGAATCCGTCATCGTCGAACCTTTCAGCAACCCTTATCTCCTGCTCCAGAACGAGCTTGAGGTCATAATCAAACAGGAGCAGTTTTTTGTTGGTTTTGCCTACATCAAAAATCGCTATTACTTTCTCCTTCATCTTTGCTGTTTCCTGATATTCTCAAACAAGTCCCGGTGCCAATTATCTCTTGTTAAGGACCGCGGTCTCGTATTTTAAAATTTCGTCAATGTACTCCTGGCCCACAGGGACATTCTGCTTCATGCAATAGTAATCCCATACGGCTCCGAATGGCTTTGTTTTCATCAATTCAAGGTATGACAGCCTTTCGAATGTCCTGCCGTTTTCTTCGAATTTAAGCAGCGTCTTGTAAGGCTCGAGCATTGCAAACATAAAAGCCATCTGAGCAGAGCGGGTTCCAATAACGTATGCACCAATCCTGTTAAGGCTGGCATCAAAGAAATCAAGGCCAATGTTAACCCTGCTAAGGAATTTTCCTCTTATGATTTCCTGTGCGATAAGAAGAAGGTCGTCATTGAATGTAACCACATGATCGCTGTCCCACCTGACACCCCTTGTCAGGTGAAGCATTATCTCGTCGATGTATAGAAGAATTGAAGATATCTTGTCCCCTACCTGCTCTGTCGGATGAAAATGTCCGTTGTCGAGAGTAATGAGAGTGTTGTTTTTGACTGCATAACCCATGTAGAAGTCATGCGATCCGACAACCATAGCTTCCGAACCAATACCGAAAAGTTTGCTTTCAACAGAATCCTTAAGATATTTCTTCGGATATTCAATTGAGAAAATTTCATCAAGCGATTTTTTCAGGAGTTTACGAATACCGGCACGGTCGACAGGTGTATCCTTGGAGCCGTCGGGAATCCAGAGATTGTGCACTGAGGGAGTCCCCAGCTGTTTTCCCATTTCAGCGGCTATTGCACGGCACCTCTTGTTGTGTTCAATCCAGAACTTCCTGATCTTCGGATTCTTGCTCGAAAGCGTATATCCATCATCTGCAAGGGGATGCGAGAAACATGTACAATTGAAATCAAGTCCGATCTTTCTTTTCTTTGCCCAGTCGATCCATCCCTGGAAGTGTTCCACCTCTATCTGGTCGCGATCGACAAGCTTTCCTCCGAATTCGCCGTATATTGCATGAAGGCTCAGCCTTTGCTTTCCGGGCAGAAGAGAAAATACCTTATCGAGGTCATCGCGCATCTGGGTTATTGTTTTTGCTTTCCCGGGGTAGTTTCCGGTTGCCTGGATACCGCCACCGCCAAGTTCGGCCCCTTCCTTTTCAAAACCTCCCACATCATCGGTCTGCCAGCAGTGAAGGCTTATTACAATATCGTCCATCTGCTCTATAACCTTGTCTGTATCAACTCCCAGATCAGCATATTGCGCTTTCGCAATCTGATATGATTTCTTTATGATTTCCTTATCCATGATATTTAGTTGTTTTCTTAATAACTGAATTATTTCAGAATTATTCCATGAAGAACACCTGTTCGAGTGGAATGCTGACTGGCGAATTGTCGGGATTTGTCTCCATGATATCAGCCATATACTTCCACCATTTTTTGACTATCTCCTCAGTGCCGAGATCCTGCGAAGAACTTTCACCTGATTGTTCCTGATATGCAAAGAGTATGTTTGTCTCCTCATCATAAAAAATTGAATAATTGCCAACTCCCTGGCTCTTAATCAGGCTGACAAGCTCCGGCCAGATTTCACTGTGCCTCTTTCTGTACTCTTCCCTGAAACCGGGATAGAGCTTCATTTTGAATGCAAATCTCTTCATTGATTTCAGTTAACTTAATTTGACAACAAATGCCGATAATATCAAAACAATAATCCCAATAACAAGAATCACGATCGTTCTGTTATTTACTCCCTTCCATTCTTTCAGAACTATCCCCCAGATATTGCTGATCGCAATATTCAATGCCATCAGTATGCTCCATCCGAAAACTGCCATACCTGCCGGCAGTTTGCTTGATCCCATACCGAAGAAGTGGAATTGAAGGAACCAGAGAAAACCTGCCAGGAAGGTGAAGAAAAGATTGTTAAGCAGAACGCTTCCGGTTGATGTGTAATAATCCGTATACGTTTTGTTTCGTATGTTAAGGTATCCGCAATAGACCAGATTTGTAATGAAACCTCCGAAAAGGATGAATATAAGTGACGGATTCTTCTGAAAAAGTGGATTTGTACCATGTGCAAGAGCAACATCCTCAATTGGTTTCCCGGCTTCGAAGCCAAAATTGAAGCATGCACTCATTATACCTGCAAAAATTGCAATCAAAATTCCTTTTTTTAATGCGAACTCTTTCACGGCAGCCCGCTTCTGCTCTTCCGTCATTTCCCTGCTTTTCAGGGCTCCCGCATATCCTATTATCGCTATGCCTGCAACTGTTACGGCCACACCAACCATTGTCAATATTCCTGCCCTCGATCCGAAAAGGTTCTGTCCTGCAACAACTGCAGGAATTATTGTTCCGAATGCCGCGCATAAGCCGAGCGCGATGCTCTGCCCCAGCGCAACCCCCAGGTAGCGCATGCTGAGTCCGAATGTAAGCCCCCCAAATCCCCATAAAACACCGAATACAGTCGACATAAGCCTGGCTGACGAAGGTGATTCTTTAATAATAGGTATTAATTCACCGTTTGGAACAAAGATCAGGGCAAATACCCAGGGGGCTATGAGCCAGGCAGCAACACCCTGGACAATCCAGTAGGATTCCCACGACCATTCCTTCACTTTCTTGAGGGGAACGTAAAAACTGGCGGCTCCGATACTGCCAAGTGCTATCAATAGTATTCCGGCAACAGGATTCATGAATTATAAAGTTGGTTAAGGGGTGAAAATATAATGTGTATAAAAATAATGATTTTACCTTTCTCATTTCAGATAAAAATGGATAAATTTCAAAACTTGAATCTCAAAACCTAAATGCTCTAAATATGAAATCATTAAGACTCTTTTTGCTGTTGTTATTCATTCCCGGATTTGCTTTTTCTCAGGACCTTTCGGTTTATGACCTTACCTCGGAACATAAAATAAATCCTGTGGGGCTTGATATTGCTAACCCGCGGCTATCATGGAAATTAAAGGCGGATGGCTATAATATTATGCAATCGGCCTACTCGGTCAGAGTAGCTGCCGATCCCCGTTTCACACCTTCTTCAATGGTCTGGCAATCAGGAAAAATTGCATCCGACGAATCGGTTCTGATCAGATATTCAGGAAAGGATCTTAAGCCGGGTCAGAGGTATTACTGGCAGGTCAGGGTTTGGGATACCAGGGGGAAAGTCTCAAAGTGGAGCGAAACAGCATTCTGGGAAACCGGACTCCTTTCGCAGGATAACTGGAAAGCAAAATGGATTGAAATGGATAGTGACACTAACAGATACTCGCCTTCACCTCATTTCAGAAAAGAATTCACAGTTGCCAAAAAAGTCGCAAAAGCAACTGTCTATGTGACATCACATGGTTTATACGAGCTTCATATTAACGGGAAAAAAGTAGGAGACCAGGTACTTACGCCTGGATGGACAACCTACGGAAAGAGACTGCAATACCAGGTGTACGATGTTACAGGCCAGGTGACGGGAGGACTCAACGCTGTCGGAGCAGTGCTTGGAGACGGTTGGTACCGAGGAACTTTGGCGTGGGGTAACAACTGGGCAATCTATGGAAAGAGACTTGGACTGCTTATGCAACTCAGAATAATATACACTGATGGAACGGAATCGCTCGTTATCACCGACTCTTCCTGGAAAAGCCACAATGACGGTGCGATAAGGATGAGTGATTTATATAATGGTGAGATATATGATGCAACACGGAAGCTGACCGGGTGGAACTTACCGGGTTTTGATGACTCAAAATGGCTCCCGGTAAAGACCGGCAATTACAATAACATCATCGTAGCTTCAGAAGGCGCTGCTATCAGGAAAATCCAGGAGATTAAACCTGTTAAGGTTTTCAGATCACCCAAAGGAAGTCTTCTTGTTGATATGGGACAAAACATGGTTGGCTGGATCCGGCTAAGGGTAAACGGCCCTAAAGGAACCGTAATCACAGTACGTCATGCGGAAGTTCTTGACAAATACGGTGAATTTTACACAGAAAACCTGAGATCGGCCAAATGTCAGATCGATTATACTCTTGGCGGCACAGGTGATGAGGTTTATGAACCGAGATTCACGTTCATGGGATTTCGTTACCTTGAGATCAAAGGCTTCCCCGGAACCCTTACAGCTGATAACATAACAGGAGTTGTTGTTCATTCCGACATGCCGGTAACCGGTGATTACGTAAGTTCAAACGCTCTGCTTAACCAGCTTCAGCATAATATCCAGTGGGGACAGAGAGGTAATTTTGTGGATGTGCCAACCGATTGCCCCCAGCGAGATGAAAGACTCGGATGGACTGGCGACGCCCAGGCATTCAGCCGTACCGCCGCTTACAATTTCAATGTTGCTGCTTTCTTCACTAAATGGCTGAAAGATCTTTCCCTCGATCAGAAGCAGGACGGAGCCGTTCCGGATGTTATTCCGGATGTACTGAACAAACAAAATGCCCTTACTGCAGCTCCTTCGGCCGGATGGGGTGATGTTGCGGTTATTACCCCCTGGACTATGTACCAGGTGTATGGTGACAAGGAATTCCTGCAGAATCAGTATCCCAGCATGAAAGCATGGGTTGAATACATCAGAATGAAGGCCGGAGATTCATATATCTGGAAAGGCGGAAGCAAATACGGAGACTGGCTATTTTATCATCCGCCGGTCAATAATCACAGTGAAGCTGACGGATTTACCGAGCACGATTTCATTTCTACAGCATTTTTTGCATATTCTGCCGATCTTCTGTCAAAAACAGCAAAGGTTCTCGGGAACTCCGCTGATGAAAAAACATATTCAGACCTGTTTGAAAGAATTAAATCAGTATTTATCAGGGAATATGTCACTCCCGCCGGTAGAATCGGAACCAACTCCCAGACCTCTTATGTTCTTGCACTTATGTTCAATCTTCTTCCTGAAGCACAGAAACCTGCTGCGGCTAAGCTGCTCGTTGATGATATAAGGGGAAGGAGAAACCATCTTTCGACCGGATTCCTTGGAACCCCGTTCCTGTGTCATGTTCTTACGCAAAACGGTTACACCGATGTAGCCTACGACCTTCTTCTTCAGGAATCCTACCCTTCGTGGCTTTATCCCGTAAAAATGGGAGCCACAACAATCTGGGAACGCTGGGATGGCCAGAAGCCCGACAGCACCTTCCAGGATGCAGGGATGAATTCATTCAATCATTACGCTTACGGAGCCATTGGCGACTGGATGTACAGGGTATCTGCCGGAATTGAGACGCTCACGCCCGGATACAGGAACCTCCTGATTTATCCACGTGTTACACAAAGATTGGACTTGTCCAAAGCCTCATTTGAAAGTTCTTATGGCAGGATTGTATCGGGATGGGAAAGAAAAGAAGGAAAACTTTACTTCACCATCGTGATACCTCCGAACGCAAAGGCGAAAATTGTACTTCCCGCAAATTCTGCCGATAAGGTGACGATTGACGGCCTTCCACTTACCGGGAGCAGG
Organism: uncultured Rikenellaceae bacterium; assembly: GCA_964555805.1. Taxonomy (GTDB): domain Bacteria; phylum Bacteroidota; class Bacteroidia; order Bacteroidales; family VadinHA17; genus LD21. The sequence goes on along the minus strand of CAZKTX010000023.1, from coordinate 22,781 downwards.
ATTTTCAGCAAGATGGGGGTTGAAGAGGGCAAACTTGTTGTGGAGGCCGGATCGGGGAATTACCTTTTCAGCATGGATGAATAGTGATGAAGGACCACAAATGAATACTTATATAATTAATTGATGGACCTTCGGACCTGAGAATATCCTTGTAAAATTATAGTGAGGTGACACCAGAGGAACTAAAGGAAAGGATACCGGAAAGTGAATTTGTTTTCATTGCTTCCCGGAGCAGCGGACCCGGAGGTCAGAATGTTAATAAAGTCAATACAAAAATCGAACTGCATTTTAACATTGCCCTCTCTGCAGGTTTGTCGGAGTACGAAAAGGCTCGGATTTTCCTTACCTTGAAGAAAAGGATTAATTCAGCCGGCGAACTTATTATAAGGTCGCAATCGGAAAGAACACAATCAGGCAACAAAAAGAAATCTGTTGAAAGACTGCTGAATATTCTGGCTTCAGGATTGAAGGAAAAGCCTGAGCGCAAGCCAACCCATCCTTCAGCAAGCTCAAGAAAGGAACGGCTTGAAGGTAAAAAAATCAGGGGGAGATTAAAGAGATTGAGATCGGATGGTATTGATCTATCAGCAGATTGATCAAAAATCAGATTTCTTTCAGTTGATTTTCGAAGCTGAATTTGTATATTTGATCCCCTGCGAAAAATTCAGGAGGGTGAAGCAGGCATTTTTGCATTTATAAGCGCTTGCCTGCTGAAAAAGTTTAGTAGCAATCAATGAAAAGAGCTGTCGTTATTCTATTCCTTTTACAAATAGCTCTGGCACAATACGGTCAGATCATAGTTGACCACAATTCGACAAGTCTGGGGAACATTCCGGCGACATACATAACCCAGGCAAAGTCAACACTTCATATTGCATACGAGCACACTTCACACGGCAGCCAGATAATTGACGGCATGACCGGCCTGTTCAACTGGAAAGGATCCGCATACGCATGGAACAACGGAGGACTGAACGGGGCTCTCGATATTCACGATAATGGGATCACGGGAGGAACAGACCTTGGAGCACCTGATTTTACTTCATGGGCTGCTTCAACAAGAACCTATCTCAGGAATTCAGCCAACAGCAATGTGAATGTGGTTATGTGGGCATGGTGCGGACAGCTGAGCACTGCATCAGAGACCGACGTCAACACCTACCTGGGCCTGATGAATGCCCTTGAAACTGATTATCCCCTTATCAAATTCGTTTATATGACCGGCCACCTCGATGGAACCGGGACAAGCGGCAATCTCCACAGGAGAAATGAACAGATCAGGAATTATTGCAGGAACAACCGGAAAATACTTTATGATTTTGCAGATATAGAATCATATGATCCCGACAATAACTATTATCTGAACAGGGCTGCAAACGACAATTGCGATTACGACAGCAACAACGATGGTTCACCCGACCGCAACTGGGCAGAAACCTGGCAGAACAGCCACACTGTGAACGTTGACTGGTATTATTGCAACTCCGCCCACTCCAAGCCTCTTAATGCAAACAGAAAGGCTTATGCTGCATGGTGGCTCTGGGCCAGACTTGCGGGATGGAACGGGTCCCCTCCTGTCATCCCGGTTTCATCAATCTCAGTCAGCGGTGCAGGAGGATCCACTGTCATATCTGTGAATAAGGGGACACTCCAGCTTAGTGTACAGGTTATGCCCTCGAATGCAACCAACAAATCTGTTACATGGTCAATAATAAACGGCACAGGTCAGGCTACTGTAAGTGAAACCGGAATTGTAACTGCCATTGCGAGCGGTACGGTTACAGCAAGAGCTACTGCAGCCGATGGATCGGGAGTTTATGGTTCACTGGCACTGACAATACTTAACCAGATAATCCCTGTTACAGGTATCAGCGTTTCGGCTGAACCAGGTAATCCGGCTATTGATATCGATAACGGAACTCTTCAGCTGGTTGCCATTGTGAGCCCTTCCAATTCCACATACAAATCAGTTATCTGGTCTATTGCAGGGGGTACAGGACAGGCAACAATCAGTCAGTCGGGCCTTGTTACAGCAATCAGCGACGGAAAGGTATCTGCTGTGGCTTCTTCCACTGACGGATCTGCTGTTAGCGGCATAATTGAGATAACAATAACAAACCAGATAATTCCCGTTTCCGGAATTATGATCCTGGCTGAGGAAGGGACGACAGTAATCTCGGCTGCGAAAGGGACTCTGCAGCTGATAACGGAAATATTGCCTGAACACGCAACCAACAAAAGTGTGGACTGGTCGGTGGAGAATGTTACGGGAAAGGCTGTTGTGAACAAATCGGGTCTGGTGACCGGCATAGAGGACGGGGTAGTAACAATAATCGCTTCGGCAAAAGATGGTTCAGGTGTAAGCAGTTCTCTCGAAATAAAAATAAGCAAGAATCAACCCCTGGTTGCAGTCGTTAATGACGGCCGGCTTCGCATTCCGCTCGAGGGCGATTACAGCGGGTACAGATTAAGCCTTATTGACATCCGCGGAAGGCTTATTAAAGAAATGTTTGTGAATGGCAACCTCTGTGAGTTCAACGTTTCAACCCTGCCGTCAGGTATTTATATAGTATCCCTTTCGCGGTCTGGTATCGTAAACACTACTAAGATTCTCATTCCCTGATGATTCAGGAGTGAGTTCATTGAAGGTTTCATCCGATTCCCAAAAGAATTCCTCAAAATTTTCCCTATTGAAGTAATTAATGCAATAATAGTGCGTTATAGTCCATATTTTTTAATTTCAGAATACGTTCAGCCAGGGCAAAAACGGTATTTAAATTTTGGCATAATAATTGAATAATTGCATTCTTAATACAAAAAAGCTTGAGTCTTTACTTAAAAGATTTATCTGGAGAAAAAGATGAAAACCAATGTTGAAAAAATCACTGCTGAAAGATATCAGGGGGACAAAAACCTGAAATATAATTCTGGATGTAACATACAGATTCTATGCGACATGCTGATTTCTACCCCGGCTCTTTGCAATGATGTGTTGAAAACTGATTTTTACTGTTAATATTATTTTTTTGCAGACGATACAATGTATTTATGGAATGTATATTTTTGGCGCAATTTATTTTAAACTAAAACCAATTAACTCTAGAAAACTTAAAGCATTTGATGAGATCCTTCATCGACAAAAATGAACGCTAACAAAAATGAGGTTGCAACTCTCCGCTGTGAGAGTCGCCTCGTGGGTTGCTCTTCTGATGAAGAGCCTGGTGCGAAAACCATGCTTTTTTCGCGAAACGGAATCCCAAACCTGTCAGTTAGCAACCGGAGTTCGGAATTTATGCACCGCTACTTCCCCCTGACATCTATTGAATCCTGGAACGACTGGAAATGGCAGCTTCGCAATTCCTTTAACAGCATTGATGATCTGAAGAGGATTATGAAGCTTACGGACAAGGAGATAATGGCTATCAATAATCTGAAAGGCCGGCTTCCCCTTAGGATAACGCCCTATTTCGCGTCTCTCATTTACAACACAAAGTCATCTCATCCGCTTCGCCGGAATGTTGTGCCTGTTGTGGAAGAATTAATTGCCACCAGAAGTGAACAATCAGATCCCCTTCATGAAAAAGCTTTCTCGCCTGTAAAAGGAATTGTACACCGCTATCCCGACAGAGTTCTTTTCACTGTCACTCAGGTGTGCTCTAACTATTGCAGGTACTGTACCCGCTCTCATTCTGTGGGAAGGCTCGACAAACTGGGAAGGCAGGATTATGAAAAAGCTTTCAGTTATATAGCAAACCATAAGGAAGTAAGGGACGTCCTCATTAGCGGAGGTGATCCCCTTACTCTCAATGATGAAACACTCGATTATATTCTGTCGAATATCCGCAGGATTGAGCATGTTGAAATAATAAGGATAGGAACCAGAACGCCTGTGGTTCTCCCGCAGAGAATTACCGATGGATTAATCAGTGTTCTGAGGAAATACCATCCTCTGTTTCTCAGCCTGCATTTTTCTCATCCTTCCGAGATTACGGAAGAGTGTGCGGCAGCCTGCAACAAACTGGCCGACGGTGGTTTCCCTCTCGGAAGTCAGACCGTCCTTCTCAAAGGCATAAATGACAACGTGCCTACAATGAAGGAGCTGATGCATAAGCTGCTCAAAATAAGGGTCAGACCATACTATCTGTATCAGTGCGACCTGATTCCAGGATCCGGTCATTTCAGGACTACTGTGGCCAAAGGACTTGAGATCATGAAAGGTCTGAGAGGTTATACAAGCGGTTACGCAGTTCCCACTTTTGTAATTGACGCCCCCGGCGGCGGCGGTAAAATTCCGCTGCTCCCGGATTATGTTGTGGAACATAATGATGAACATATAGTTCTGCGCAATTACAAGGGAGATATCTGTGAGTATCCCGAAAGACAGTAACATCAGCTTATGAAGATCGGATTGACTTACGACCTCAGGTCGTGGTATCTCGACCGTGGCTATTCCATGGAAGATACTGCTGAGTTTGACAAACAGGATACAGTTGATGCCCTTTCGTCTGCACTCATGAAAATGGGATTTGAGACGGAGCTGATTGGAAATTGCTTTCAGCTTATAGATGCACTTTCGGCCGGCAAGAAATGGGACCTCGTGTTCAATATTGCCGAAGGTCTCTATGGAGACGGAAGAGAATCAGTTGTCCCGGCTATTCTTGACCAGTACAGAATTCCCTATGTCTTCAGCGGACCCGTAATAATGGGAATCTCGCTAAACAAGCATCTGACGAGGCTGATCGTGGCCGCAGCCGGTGTTCCTGTCAGCCCCGGAATGCTGATATCCGATACAAAGGATATCGACAAGTTCAGTCTGCAATACCCCTTGTTCATAAAACCTGTATCAGAAGGGACGGGGAAGGGTATAACTGAAAAGAGCCTGGTTCATTCAGTAAATGAACTCCGGGAGATGGCTGGATACCTGCTTAAGAGATTCGATCAGCCTGCAATTGTTGAAGAATACCTTCCGGGCAGAGAGTTTACTGTTGGAATCATAGGCTCAGGAGACGAAGCAGTTGCAATCGGAGGAATGGAAATTGAATGCAGGGACAATCTTCCTTATTCGGTTGAATTCAAGGAAAACTATCAGGAGTTCTGCAAATACAGACCAATGGAAGGCGAATTCGCTGAAGAATGCAGGAGTGTGGCTCTGAAAGCATGGAAAGCGCTCGGAGGAGTGGATGCCGGAAGAGTTGATGTCAAGGCTGACAGGAATGGCCGTATATGCTTTATTGAGGTAAATCCTCTCGCAGGGCTTCATCCGGTGCATTCTGATCTTCCGATACTGGCTAATATGGCTGGAATAAAGTATCAGGAACTTATCGAAAGAATCGTAGAATCGGCAATAAAACGTTACCAACTAACCAGATGACAATTAAAAAATGCTGCATCCTCTTCAATCAGCCCCTCGATGGAGCTCTTGCCGATGAACTGGATGTACTTGAACAGGTGGAATACATTGGTGAGAACCTTGAAAAACTGGGTATACTTGTATACACAAGGGGAATTACATCCAACTTCATGAATGAAGTCGCGGAGATTGCTGCCGATAAACCCGATTTCGTTTTCAACCTTGTTGAATCGATTAGCAATAAGGGTGAACTGTGCTATTTCGTTCCTGCACTGCTCAATATGTATTCAATCCCTTATTCGGGCAATCCGCTCGAAGCATTGTTCATAACAACAAGTAAAACCCTCACAGCCAAAATACTGCTCGAGCATAATCTTGCAACGCCTCAGACTTACGCACCTTCACAGCTAAATCTTCTTAAGCCCGGTCAGAAATACATTGTAAAGCCAGTCTGGGAAGACGGTTCTCTTGGTATTACGGCCGACTCCGTTTTTTCTTTCTCCCCTGAACAGGAGGAAAGACTTAAGGCACTTGATGATTCACACTGGCTGATACAGGATTACATCGATGGCCGTGAATTTAACATCAGTGTAATTGCAAGCAGCTCCGGACCTCAGGTAATGCCGGCTGCTGAAATGGTTTTCAATAATTTTGCCCCGGACATGCCCAGGATTGTCGACTTCAAGGCAAAATGGATTGAGGACAGCTTTGAATACGAAAACACTGTCAGAAATTTCCCGGGTGACGAACTTAACCCTGTGCTCGTTCAAAGGATTAACGAACTTGCCCTTAAATGCTGGGATGTATTCGGACTGAAAGGCTATGCAAGAGTTGATATGCGAATTGACGAATATGAAAATCCATATGTCATAGAGGTAAATGCAAATCCCTGCCTTTCCCCCGATAGCGGACTGATGGCTGCGACAAGAAAAGCCGGGATTCATGTCACTGAAATTCTTACAAGAATAATTGAAGATCTCAACTAAAAGCATTGTATGGCACTGATTTCCAAAGGCATTGGGCCGGATGACAAAGAACGTATTGAAGAGATCCTTCGGTCAACATCGTTCTTCTATGATTTCGAGGTAGAAACTGCTCTTGAAATTGCAGATGAAACCCTTAGTAAAGGATCTGAAGGGAGCGGTTATTACTGGATTAAGGCATCTGACGACAATGGTATAATTGCATTTGCCAATTACGGAAAAAACGCTTTCTCCACCCATTCATGGGATCTCTACTGGCTTGCAGTTCATCAGAATTCCCGTAACAAAAAACTGGGCTCAAAAATGCTTCTGGAGATCGAAAACGATGTGCGGGAACTCGGGGGAAAGATACTCTGGATTGAAACTTCGGGCAGACCTCTTTATGCTCCAACTGAAGCATTTTATCAGAGAAACGGTTATATCCTGCAGGCGAGCCTTAAGGATTTTTATGGTCCCGGCGATCCGAAACAGATTTATTCAAAAGTACTCTGAGTACTAATTCTCCTGCATCAATTCCTGTTAACTTCAAATCGTATGAAAGGTATTTCAACAATCCTGTTGCTGGTTTTGTCAAACACATTTATGACATTTGCCTGGTATGGTCATCTGAAGCTGAAGACAATCAGCAGGTTTGAAAACCTGAGCCTTCTGGCAGTGATCATCCTGAGCTGGTTAATTGCTTTTTTTGAATATTCACTTCAGGTTCCTGCCAACCGAATGGGATTCAGGGGGAACGGAGGTCCTTTTTCACTTGTGGAACTAAAGGTGATACAGGAGGTAATATCAATTCTGGTATTTACCGGATTCACTCTTATAGTCTTCAAGGATGAACATTTCCGGACTAACCATCTGATAGGATTTATGTTCCTGGTTCTTGCAGTATATTTTGTTTTCAAAAAGTAGGATCATTCAGATCAGGTTGGAACTGTAGTAGCGGGCTATTCCGGTTACTTCTTCTCCAAGCCACGCGGGTCTTTCAAATTCCTGATCCTCACTCGTAAGTTCCAGTTCAGCGATTATAAGTCCCTCATTCTTCCCGTGAAAGACGTCAACCTCGAACAGATGACCCTGTGCGGGCACTATGTATCTTGTTTTCCTTATCACTTCAGGCAAACACGCATTCAAAATCTCGACAGCTTCACCGACGGGAATCTCATATTCCCACTCGTGCCTTGAGAATTTTGTTCCGGTCAGGGGAGCTTTCACCGACAGAACAGCTCTGTCGTCAGTGATCCTCACCCTTACTATTCGTTCCGGATCAACTGACAGGTATCCCTGACTGATTTCCGTCTTACTTATTGCAAGATGCCTGAACTCCCCTTTCGTCAGAAACTTTCGTTCTATTTCGAGTGCCATATCTTTTTGTTGCAAAGGTATTATTTTATTCTCTCTTACCCCCTTTCCCGTTTCCCCCATGTGGAAAAGGCCTTCATGCTCCTTCCCCCGGGGGAAGGCCGGGAAGGGGGTAAATACTACCGGGGAAAGCTGGGAAGAAGTAAATAATAAAGGGAATAACCCGGGAAGGTGTGGCAATATCAGAAAACGAAATTTTATTCATAATTGCTGATAGTCCATTTTTTTCAGTAATTTTCAGGTATGGATGTTAAAATTGAATCAGGTTGGAAATCGAGGCTTCAGACAGAATTCGGCAAAGAGTATTTTGTGAAGCTTACTGATTTCGTCCGCTCGGAATACGGGAAAGGAGCTGTTTACCCGCCGGGATCACTCATATTCAATGCCTTTGATGCTTGTCCTTTCGATAATGTGAAAGCAATAATTATCGGACAGGATCCCTATCACGGTCCGGGCCAGGCTCACGGCCTCTGTTTTTCAGTAAAAGACGGGATTGATTTCCCTCCAAGTCTTGTAAACATATTCAAGGAGATTGAATCTGATCTTGGTATCAGAGTCAAAGCTTCCGGTGACCTGTCAAGATGGGCCGGCCAGGGTGTTCTGCTTCTGAATGCAACACTGACAGTGAGGGCTCACCAGGCTGGTTCACATCAGCGAAAAGGCTGGGAGGATTTTACTGATTATGTAATCAAGGTGCTCAACGAGGAAAAACAAAATCTGGTCTTCTTTCTCTGGGGTGCATATGCACAGAAGAAAGGGGAATCAATAGACCGCTCAAGGCATCTCGTCCTCGAATCGGTACATCCCTCTCCCCTCTCGGCTTCAAGGGGATTTTTCGGGAACAGGCATTTCAGCCGGTGCAATGACTATCTTGCAAAAAACGGAATATCGCCTGTTGACTGGAGCTGATGATTCATTAATCACTTCACCTCATCGAGCGCCCCGGAAATTATCCTTTCTAGATCAGTCCAGTCTTCAAAACCCGGCGACATGCGTATTATGCCGGGATCGGGGTACTTTGCTCCCCAAACCGATTCCACTGGCATAATAATCGTACGCGGATCCCCAAGTGATGGAATTATCTTAATACTGCCGGCGACAGCCTTGATGAATCTGTCGCGCCTGTACTTTTTCTCATCGTCCGACGGACCCCGGAAACTGAATGTGACCATGGCACCGAATCCCCTGTCGCCAAAGAGTTTCAGGGCAGTATTGTGAGTGGGGTGTCCGGGCAGCCCGGGATACCATACTTTTTCAACAGAAGGATGCCCATCGAGCAAAGTAGTTATTCCGGTCGCATTCCTGCATTGAGCCTGAAAACGGAGACCGAAGGTCTGAATCTGTGTCTGCAGCCTGTATGCGTCATCCGGAGAAATCATGTGTCCGGCAAACTTCCTGTATTCAATTGCCTCCTTCATCAGCGAAACATTGTTTCCACAAAGCACTCCGGCAGTGAGGTTGCCATGGCCCGAGAAGTATTTTGTGGCACTGTGGATCACCAGATCAGCACCTGATGCAAGAGGTTTGCACAGCAATGGGGTTGCAAATGTGTTATCGACAATTACTGCTGCTCCCTCCGAGTGAGCCACTTCAATCACCTTTTCAAGGTCGGTGACAATCAGCATCGGATTGGATATTGTTTCTATATAGACGAGACCCGGCCTTGTTTCCCTGAGAACACGGGCGAACAGGCCAAGGTCATATTCTTCATTGTCCGGATTGAAATAATTTACCTGAACTCCTCTCCTCTTTTTGAGTATCGCCTCGGTAAAGGAAACCGTGCCCCCATAGATTTCACTGAAGAACAGCCATGGACGAGTTGCTTCAGCATGCTGATGAACTGAAACCGCAATATCGATGGCCGACATACCCGACTGGGTAAGCAGAGCCCAGGCCGATTCCTCGAGTTTCATTATTTCTTCTTCAGCCGAAACAACCGTGGGATTCCTGTACCTTGAGTAAATATACAGGTCGGGAACCCTCTCGTTTTCTGTCTCTCGTGCAAATGCATCCTTTGTGGCGGCTGCATCGGCAAATTCAAATCCTGCATCCCTGTATAAAGGCATGCGGGAACTGTTTACGGATTTCTTTTTCATTCAGATTATTGTGAGGCTATTTGAGTGAACCCAGCCTTTGTTGCCATCCGACAGCTTTATCTCAAACCATTCTCCTACCCTGTCCTCAATACTGACTTTGGTACCTTCGTGAAGGACAAAGAGATCTGTACCGCTGGCATCGGGTGAACTCTTTCCATTCACCGAAGGGGAAAATATCACTGCACTCCTGCTGTCATATACAAGCGTCCGGTTGCGCAGTGTGAAGGCCAGGGATGAGGCTGATATGAATAAAATCATCACAGCCGCCCAGAAGGATATTACTTTTAATTTATATCGCGATGAATAGATATAAACCGACAGCAGTACAAGAAATAAAAGGAAAGTAATTATGCTTAAAACAGCCCATGTGTTTGTATGGAACATCAGCGACAGAAAATCAAACCACCTGGCAAAAAACAGCTCCGGTATCTCCTCAAATTTATCAACAACAAGAGTCTTAGCGATCTGAAGGTTATAGTTGATGTTATTGTCGCCGGGCTTCAGAAGACGTGCTCTCTCGTAAAAAAGAATGGCTCCTGGAACATTGTTTAGCTTGAAATATGCGTTTCCGATATTGTAAGCCAGTTCAGCCGACCTGTAACCGGTATCGTAAATCTCAAGCCATTCCCGAAGGGCTCCTTCATAATCTGAAGCAGTATAGAGTTCAACTCCTCTGCTGAATTTACCTGAACGGTCATCCTGCCCTGAAACCTGGCCAACGGCAAGTATCAGCAGCAATAATAGCAATATGTTTCTCAGTCGGGATCTCATGTCAGCCAATAGTATTTTCCAACAACCTGATGAATCTGCCAGCTTCATCATAAATCTTTTCATCCTCTTCCCTTGATGATGAGGGCGCGTACCTCGCGAACTCGCATTTGTCTATTACAGCAGCAAGACTCTCAATATCCTGATCGGAGATTCCTTTGTTTTTCAGGACTTCGAGAGCCCTGCTCCTGTTAAGTTCCGAGACCGGAATGTTGAGCTTGTCACTGAGGTACCCCCAGAGAGCCTTGAGTATCTCTTCATAGAATCTGTCGGACTTCTTCTCCTTAAGGCACTGGGCGGCTACTTTAAGGCGCTGCCCCGCAACTTTTCCGGCTTTTCTGTTCCTCACGGCTGAAAGATCCGAATTGCGGCGAATATGCTCTCTCCTTATAAAAAGAACTAATAGAAACAGAATCGATGCAAATGCATAAGCCGACCAGAACCATTTCTTCGAAGATGATAACCTGTCTGTCTTCCGGAGAAGTCCCGGCCTGGAACTTATGAATCTTATGTCCTTGCCAAGGTATTTCACATCTTCCTTTGCGACACCTCCGTAAACAGTTATTCCTGAAGTCTGATCACCTGTCTTTCGGGCATAAAATTTCAGTTCGGGGGTTGTAACCGTTTCATATCTCCGGGTATCCGCATTAAAGAAAGAATATGCGACCGGAGGTATTGAGAAGTCACCATAATGACGTGGTATAAGGAGATATTCAAATATTTTCTGACCTGTTGTTCCGCTTAAACTGTTCTTCAGGTTATCAGTTATCTTCGGATCATAAATCTCGATATCGGAAGGAAGATTAAGCTCCGGCGGGTTTGCCAGCTTCAGGTTTCCTCTTCCTGAAAGTACAAATTTCAGGGTTATTGCATCATTAACATTTACCGAATCAGCGCTTATCGAAGCATCGAGAGTTATTTTTCCCACTATACCCGAATAACCTGCAGGTTTATCGCCCGGAAGAGGGTTCACCTTAATCCTGACCGGCTTGCTTAATATTGCCTTTGGTATTGTAGTGTAGGTTGAAAAGAAATCACCGAAAAAAGGATCGGACTGACCTGATTTCTGACGAATCAGAACCGAAAGCTGAACGGGATCAATAGTGATGTCTCCCGGAAACTGCGGATATAATAAAAACTGCTGGACCACTCCGGTACCGTAAATTGTCCCGTTGATGCTTTCCCTCTGAAGGGAGGTAAGCGGAGGAGTCTCAAGATCAGTTCTCAGGAAACCTTCAAAACCCGGATATTTGATCTCATTTATGCCCGAGATCTCAACCCTTGTATAGAGTTTAACAGTGACGCTGATCGGTTCTCCGATAAAGACATTTTTTCTGTCGACAGTAAGGTTCACGAAGGCGTCATCACCTGTCTCTTCAACGTCTTCATTTGCCGGATTGGTTCCCGGAACTGAATTGCCCTGGTTTGATGATCCGCTGCCAGTAACCGTAATTTTCAGGGAATCTGAAGAATAAGTCCGGTTCTTTATTGTTACCGATGCCGGAGGGATAACATATTTTCCTTCCTTAACGGCCTGAAGGTAATATGTATATGTATACTTTACCTCTCTGTTTATTTTCCCGTTTATTATCTGAGTGCTTGAACTGTATGATGTCTGCGGTCCAACCAGCTTGTAGAAACCGGTGAAAGGGGGCTCTGTGAAATCGCCGTCACCTGAATTGATTGTCCATGAAACCATGAATTGTTCTCCGTTCTGCACTACCCTGGGATATTCCGCCATAACGGCTATTTCCTGTCCTTCCGCGTTGCGAAACAACAGGAGTGCAAAAAGTGTCAATATTAAATATCTTGCCTGCATTCTGCCAAATTACCAGTTTTTAAGGGTTTTTACCCTCTGTTTCGCCGCCTTTGCTTCCTTTACTTTCTCCTGAACCTCTTTTTCATCGTTAGCAATCGCATTCAGAAGCCTTTCAGCATCTTCCCTCGACATTGACTGTTGCTGCTCATTTTGCTGCTGGTCCTGTTTCTCGTTTTCCTTCTGATCATTCTTTTTCTCCTGCTCCTTATTCTGGTTCTGCTCCTGATTCTTCTGATCCTTATTCTGATCCTGATTTTGCTGGTTCTGCTGCTGTTGCTGCTGCTGTTCCTGTTCCTTCATACGATCCTGAGCATAGGCCAGATTGTGTTTGGCTCCCATATTTCCTGGATCAAGCCTGAGGGAGTTTTTATACGCTTCAATACTTTCCTTCAGCTTGCCCGACTTCAGCAAGGAATTGCCAAGGTTATACATGCTGTTTGCCTTCTTGTCCCTGTCCTCATTCATCCTGTAGCTTTCAGTAAACTGTTTTCCGGCATCCTCATATTTCTCCTGCTTATATAGAGCATCGCCCGTATTGAAAACTGCATCAGCCGAACCCTTGTTCTTGTCAAGAGCCCTGCGGTATGAAATCTCCGATTCAGGGTACTTTTCCTTTTGAAATTCCCTGTTACCCTGCCGTATGAATTTCCTCTCACCCTGGGCCGAAAGCGAACCGCTGAATAAAAGCATTGCAAGCAGAAGAGCAGTCACCGGTTTATGCCTCGATTCAATATTTCCTATCAGCCTCTGCATAACAAACTCGCTATATTTTAAACCTGAACAATCTGACATTCTGAAGCTTTCTGTTCTTTCTTTCCATAAGAATTATCTCAATAATGAGCAGTATCAGGGCAATAGCTGCGAATATCTGAAACTGGTCATTGTATTCTGTGTAAACAGAACTTTCGAGCTCACTCTGATCCATCTTTCTGATATCACTGAATATCTCGTCGAGCCCTATGCTCGAACTGCTTGCCCGGATATAATTACCTCCTCCGGTAACAGCGATTTTTTTAAGTATCTCCTCGTCGAGCCTTGTGATCACTGTTGTTCCGTTCTGGTCCTTAAGATAGTCTTTTCTTCCTCCTGTTGATACCGGGATGGGAACTCCCTCACTTGATCCGATTCCTATTGTATGGATCACAATACCTGCTTTGGCCGCCTCTTCAGCTTCTGAAACTGGATCATCCTCATGGTTTTCGCCGTCGGTGATAATTATAATCGCCCTGCTTTTCCCCTCACCGGGCGTGAATGATTTGGTTGCAAGCTTTATAGCAGCCCCTATTGCTGTTCCCTGTTTTGGCACCATCTCTGGACCAATTGTGGAAAGGAACATTTTAGCTGAAATGTAATCTGTGGTTATAGGTATCTGAGTATAGGCATCACCGGCAAAAACTATCAGGCCTATCTTGTCGTTACCAAGGTTGTCGACAAGCCTCGAAATGGCCTGCTTGGCCCTTGTGAGCCTTTCTGGCTGGATATCCTCCGCAAGCATTGAATTGCTTACATCGAGAGCAATTATAACTTCCACTCCCTGCTTTCTGACTTCTTCAAGCTTCGAACCGTACTGAGGCCGTGCAAGTACGATAATTAACGCTGAGATTCCTGACAGCAGTAAGATAAATTTTAGCACGGGCCGTATCCGCGATAGTTCAGGCATAAGCCGTGATATAAGAGAAGTATCACCAAGTTTCCTTATTGCATTTGCACTTTTAACCCGGTTTACAATAAACAATCCGGCCAGCACCGGCAGGATCAGCAGGAGATAAAGGAATTCCGGGTTAGCAAATCTGAAAAGCTGCATTACATCTCAGTTTATATCAGTTTCCTCAATATTGTGAATCTCAAAAGCAATTCTACAGCAAGGAGACAGAAGGCTATAATTGCTAGTGGCATATACTCCTCCTCCTTCTTTATGAATTGCCTTACGTCGATTTTCGATTTCTCAAGCTTGTCAATTTCCGAATAGACCTCGACAAGCTTGTTGTTATCGGTGGCTCTGAAATACCTTCCTCCTGTATTTGAAGCAATATCTTTCAGAATATCCTCATCTATCTCGACCGGCATATTCTGATACTGGGTGCCGAAGGGTGTCTGCACCGGATAGGGAGCCATTCCTCTGCTTCCAACTCCTATTGTGTAAACCCTTATGCCAAAGGTTTTGGCAATTCCTGCGGCTGTTGCCGGGGCAACCTCTCCCCTGTTGTTTACACCATCGGTGAGCAGGATTATTACCTTGCTTTTTGCTTCCGAATCCTTGATCCTTGTAACAGCGTTAGCCAGACCCATTCCTATAGCAGTTCCGTCTTCTATCATGCCGCTCTCCAGTTCTCTGAGCAGATTGACAAGGACTGCATGATCGGTTGTAAGCGGGCACTGGGTGAATGTCTCACCGCTGAACACAACCAGTCCTATCCTGTCGTAGGGTCTTCCTGAAATAAACTCGGTTGCCACATTTTTTGATGCTTCCAGCCTGTTGGGACGGAAATCACGCGCAAGCATGCTGCCTGAAATATCGAGAGCCAGGATTATATCGATGCCTTCCGTGGAAACATCCTGAAACCTGTCGGTCGACTGGGGACGGGCAAGAACAATAATAAGAAGCGAAATTGCAATCATCCTGAGTGCAAAAAGGATATGCCGCAGATAATTCCTGAAAGTTTTGACAGGCACCTGTAAAGATTCAAGTCCGGGCATCCGTATTGAAGCAAAGGCCTTTTGCTGTTTCAGAATATAAAATGCAACAATTGCCGGAACCACCAGAAGAATGTAAAGAAAACCGGGATCAGCAAAGTCTATCCTGCTCATGATTCTTTCCCTCCCTGATTTTTGCCGGCAACTGACGTGGGTTCCTCCTGTACGAGAAGCCTTGTAGCTTCAACAAATTCCCATGACTCGTTAAAAACAGTGTCATTTTCAACCGGATCGGGCTTATACTTTGCAAATTTCACAAGATCGGCCTGATTAAGCACCGACTTTAGTCTGTTGTAGGACTCATTCTTTTTGAAACCGGTCTTTACAAGAGCATCGAGGGTTTCTGATGTCGTCATTTCAAGTGAGTTGACATTATATCTGTTCTCGAGATACTGACGAACGATCCCGGTCAGCCGTATATAATATTTCTTTGCATCACCCTTCTGCCAGAGCTGCTCATCTCTGAGCAGAGAGAGCTCACGGAATGCAATTACGTGAGCAGGTTCAGTAGCAACAGGCTTTGTTTCCTCCTTTTTCTCCTTTTTGAGACGCCTGATCAGTTTTATTATAAGCCATGCAAGTAAAAGGACTATAAGGGCAAGCAATGCCCAGGGCAATACTTCTCCTGCAGTAATCGGAGCCCTGTAAGGACCTTCAATATCAAATATTTCGGCTGAGTCAGGCGGTGTGATCCTGGCCCTTGTTACTTCAAGAACTGAATAATCGGAGAAAAATCTTTTGATTCCATCAGCGCCGGATATTTCAGCATATACCGGATCGACCCTGTGAAATCCCGAATCAAAGGATGTTACAAGATATTTCTCGATTATCCTTATCCTGTCGCTGTTAAGTTCAACAGTATCGCTTTCGGGTCCGGCAAGAATCTCAATCTTTCCGGTTAAAGTATCCTTTAAAACAGGAAGGGACAGACTGATACCTGAAGGCTGATCAATATTTAAGGTGAAACCGACCTGGTCTCCGATAAGAATCCTGGTTGAATCAAAGGCTGCAGTAACGGATACATCCTGTCCTTTTATCCCTGACTGAAAAATCAGGAAGAAACAAAATGCAAGTAATGCCGTTTCCTTTGTCAGTTTCATCTGCTTTTAAATAGCTTGATGAGCGGTTTCACATAGTCTTCCCCGGTACTGAACTCAGTGAAATCAACCGCACATTTTTTCATAGTGTTGCTTAGCGAGTCTGCATGACGCGAATGCCAGTCTGAATATACCTTTCTCAAATATTTTGAAGATGTGTCGATCCACTTTTCTGCTCCTGTTTCGGAATCAAGAACTTTCATAAGTCCGACATCCGGAATTGCCTTCTCCAGCGGATCGGTTACCCTGAGGGCAACAATGTCGTGCTTGCTCGATGCAATCCTGAGAGCTTCTTCAAAATCGGGAGCCAGGAAATCGGAAATAATAAAGGCAGTGCATCTTTTCCTGATCGCATTTGTAAGGAACCTTAGTGGTTCACTAAGGCTTGTCCTGTGGCTTTGAGGATTGAAATCGAGAAGTTCCCTTATTATTCTCAGGATGTGCTTTCTTCCCTTTTGAGGCGGAATAAACTTCTCCACCTTGTCGGTGAAAAAGATCACCCCGATCTTGTCGTTATTATAAATGGCAGAAAATGAAAGCACTGCTGCTACCTCTGTCATAATATCACGTTTAAAGCTTACTTTCGATCCGAAGTCACCTGATCCGCTTACATCGACAAGAAGCATTACAGTAAGCTCCCTTTCCTCTTCGTACACCTTGATCCAGGGATGGTTGAACCGGGCAGTCACGTTCCAGTCTATACTGCGGATATCATCGCCGTACTGATACTCTCTGACCTCGCTGAAGGCAATACCCCTTCCCTTGAAAGCACTGTGGTACTCACCGGCAAAAATATGCCTTGTCAGACCACGTGTCTTTATTTCGATCCTTCGTACCTTCTTTAAAAGCTCAACTGCTTCCATTGGTTGCTGGT
>CAZKTX010000023.1:0-5647 GCA_964555805.1 uncultured Rikenellaceae bacterium | reverse complement strand
TGGCTCAGGGCTCAGAGCTCCGAATTCTGCCAACTGCCCGCTGCCAACTGCCAACTTATGCCATTTCGTCTGACTATGGTACCTCTACAACGTTCAGTATCTCCGCTATTATCTTATCCTGATTCACATTCTCGGCTTCAGCCTCGTATGTAAGACCTATCCTGTGCCTCATCACATCGGCGCATACAGTCCTTACATCCTCAGGTATAACGTATCCTCTTCTGCGGATGAATGCGAAAGCCTTTGATGCAAGCGACAAGTATATTGATGCACGGGGTGATGCGCCGTAGGAGATCATGTTCCTGAAAGCCGGCAGCCCGAATTTCTCAGGGTTCCGGCTGGCAAAAACGATGCTCAGTATATAGTTTTCAATCTTTTCATCCATGTATACTTCCCGTACAACGTTTCGAGCCCTGATAATGTCTTCGGTCTTCAGAACCGAGTTTGCCTTCGGGAACTCTTTGGCCAGATTCTCCCTTACAATCAGCTTTTCTTCCTCAATTGTGGGATAGTCAATTAGCACTTTCAGCATGAACCTGTCGACCTGCGCTTCGGGAAGAGGATATGTACCCTCCTGTTCAATCGGGTTCTGCGTTGCAAGAACCAGGAAAGGCTCCTCGAGCTTGTATGTCGATTCGCCTATTGTAACCTGTCTTTCCTGCATCGCTTCAAGAAGAGCGCTCTGAACCTTTGCCGGTGACCTGTTGATTTCATCGGCAAGAATGAAATTTGCAAAGATCGGACCCTTCTTGACAAGGAACTCTTCCTTTTTCTGACTATAGATCATCGTTCCGGTGAGATCGGCAGGAAGAAGATCGGGCGTGAACTGTATCCTTGCAAACCTTGCATCAATAATTGATGCAAGCGATTTTATTGCAAGCGTCTTTGCCAGCCCCGGTACACCTTCAAGAAGAATGTGACCATTTGCCAGAAGCCCTATCAAAAGAGAATCGGTGAGATGCTTCTGGCCTACAATGACCTTATTCATCTCCATCCTTACGATATCGACAAAAGAGCTCTCCTTCTCTATTTTTTCATTTAAGATCCTGATATCGGCTGTTTGCTCCATTTCAATTATTTTAAGTCGCAAATTTAGTTAAATAAGTATGACGCAAAACCTCGAATAAACGGCCTGCTTTTCCTGACGCAAAGGAAGACCTCAGAATGATAACAAGGCGTTAAAGAGTGTTAAAGTTGTGTTAAATAAGGTATTGTAAGGGGGTTCCAGGAGAACTCCGAACGGACAGAGCTTCTCACTATCAGAATTCCTATAAGGGGCACGAATGAATTGTTAATTTCCTGAGGCAGAAAAACCAGAAATGCAAGAAAACCAAGCGAAAGAAAAAATACAATCCTGAACCAGACCCTCCAGTCCTTTTTAAGCACAAGGCTCAACAGACAGAGTATTATAAACGGACTTAGCCAGATTATGTTGAGATTACTTTTCAACTGCTGATGATCGGTGAATAGGTTGAAGAAAACCATCAGGACCGCGAGAATCGAAAATATCGAAAATACTGCGATGTCGACTATGTTGTTTGCTTTCTTTCCCCTGAAATATCCGGTCAACCCGATGCATGCAATAAGCAGCAGGCCAAAGATGAAAAAGGGACCTGAAAGAATGTTCGTCTTAACTACCGGAGACTCAAAATCAAGTACCAGTGAAGGATTTGCGAGAAGAGGTATCAACTTGCCAGCCCTTCTTATGTTTGTTCCCGATAACCCGTCCTTCATTTCAACAGGCAGAAACATCCTGTCGCGGAAAGATGCTTTCTTATCTCCTCCGGTGCCAATCAGCAGATCAATGCCTGCCCTTCTCCAGACATATCCCTTTTCATATTTGCTTATAAGGTCGCGGAAGGTAGGAAGCTTATCCGTACTTAAATCAGGCGGATAGTCGAGGTCCTCTCCTACTGATTTCTCAAGCAGATCCCTTATCCGTGTAGAGCAATCGTCATAAAAGAAATCATACCTGTAGTTAATATTCTCCGGCTTCAGATTTTCCTCCAGAAGAACAAAGAGCTTCGCAGTCTGAGCAGAATCGAGATTTATCTTCTGAGTAACAACCCACCTCTTTCCCATATAGTATTCTCTCAGAAAGCTCTCCCATGAGCTTACCCCAAGAGAATAATCGAGCCTTCCCCTGGCAAAACGCCAGGCAAAATTTGGTGTGCTGAAATCAAATACCCCCCAGTTGTATACAGTGTCAATGTTCTTTTCGGGTACGATTACCCTCAGGGCGCTGTGCCCGTAAACAGAATAGATTTCAGTTCCGGGTCCACACGTCACAAGGTATACTTCAGCCTTCGCAACTTCCTGCGAATTTGCAGCCACCGGAAGAAATGCCAGAAGAATTGACAGGTATAGGAGTTTCATTGAATTAAGTAATTATACCGTAAACCTAAGAGTTTTTTTTGAGAAATGGAAAAAACACTATGGATCACCGGACCTGTGCCGCAATCAGGAGTCAAATAGTCACAATCCTTAATATTCTTAATTGGAGATAAGGCATATTCTGATGTTTTCATTAGTTTTATGCCGGCTTAATGCTACAATTGAAACCATACTTACAAAACCTTTTATCATGAAGAAACTTAAGCTCGCAGCCTTTGCTTTGATTGCCATCCTGTCAGTATCCTGCACCAGCAAACCTGAAATGAAAATCACCGATCTGCATGTTCACCTTAAGGGTAAACTTACAATCGATGATGCCGTTGCAAAATCCGCAGCTGAGAATATTGACTACGGAATTGCAGTAAACTGCGGACTCGGGTTTCCTATTCACAAGGACAGCCAGATCGATTCAATCGTGGCGATCCTACGAAACTATCCTCAGTTTTACCTTGCCATGCAGGCGGAAGGAAGAGAATGGATGAACATTTTCTCAACAGAATCGATGGCTAAATTTGATTATGTTTTCACCGATTGTATGACATTCACCGATGCAAAGGGAAGAAGAAACAGGATCTGGATGCCGGCCGAGACATGGATCGACGATGAGCAGGAATTCATGGATTACATGGTAAACACTCTGGTTACAATTCTTAACAGCGAACCAATAAACATATATGTAAACGCCACCTTCCTTCCGGCACAGATGGCTGACAGGTACGACTCCTTCTGGACACCCGAAAGAATGGACAAGGTAATCAATGCCGCCAAAGACAACAATATTGCAATTGAGATCAACAACAGGTATGAAATACCTTCAGCCGATTTCATCAAGAGGGCAAAGAAAGCCGGAGTTAAGTTCACTGTCGGGACGAACAACGCTGATGAAAACTTCTCCGGCGCCGAATATGCAAGGAAAATGATAAAGGAATGCAAACTCACGGAGACTGATTTCTGGTTGCCCGTTAAAAAGACAAGGATCTGAATGGGAAACCTCCAGATTGCACGTATTCTCCAGTTTCTCCCGGGGATCATTCTCGGGCTTACTGTCCACGAATTCAGCCATGCATGGATGGCAAAGAAATGCGGCGACTCCACTTCTGAACAACAGGGCAGGGTTACCCTTAATCCATTCAAACATATTGATCCCCTTGGATTCGTAATGCTTCTTGTGGCAGGATTCGGCTGGGCAAAGCCTGTCCAGTTCAATGAACAGAACCTGAAAAACCCCCGGAAAGATGTTGTAAAAATTGCAATTGCGGGGCCCTTATCCAATGCCCTTACAGCAATGGTACTTTCGATAGTTTTTTCTCTTTTTTCGAGGTACACAACAGGCAATTACAGCAACTGGATAAGTATCACAAGGGAAATATTTCTTTATGGAATTTATATTAACTGGGGATTATTCATCTTTAACCTGATTCCCCTTCCTCCTCTCGACGGATCTCATCTGCTTCTTAATCAGTTCAGGAAATATCCCCGGTTCCATGACGGCCTTTACAAATACGGATCATACATATTTCTCGGGCTTATTCTTGTTACTGTTGTCACTGATTTAAACCTGTTCCCGATCTGGCCGGCAATGCAGTTTCTTGGCAATGGATTTCTCTCACTTGTGGGCTATAGTTAATCTTCCGTTTTACAGGTAAGTGCTTGCTTTTATCCCTGAATTCCTGTATATTGTAGAAAACTGCAGGGATGAGGTTTTCTGCTGCGATAATACTGTTAATAATGGCGGGCGCTGCATTGCAATCGGGTGATAAGTACCAGGCTGCAAGGGAAAAAATGGTAAGGGACCAGATCAGAAGCAGGGGTGTTTCGGATCAGCTTACACTTAAGGCAATGCTTAAGGTTCCCAGGCATCTTTTTGTTCCGGCGGAGTATGAGAGCAGGGCATATGACGACAATCCCCTCCCCATAGGTTACGGACAGACAATATCACAGCCTTTCATTGTTGCCTACATGACTGAGGTTGCAAAACCTGCGGCATGGAAGAAAGCTCTTGAAATTGGAACCGGTTCGGGTTACCAGGCAGCAGTACTGGCCGAAATAATAAATAAGGTATATACAATAGAAATTGTGCCGGAACTTGCAAGGGAATCTACCGGGCGTCTGGCCGGAATGGGTTACAAAAACGTAATCAGCAAATACGGCGATGGCTACCAGGGCTGGGAGGAACATGCCCCGTTCGATATAATAATTGTCACTGCCGCGGCCGAAGAGATACCTGAGCCGCTGATCGGCCAGCTTGCGGAAAACGGACGACTCGTTATCCCGGTTGGTCCTCAATCGTCTGTGCAGGAATTGATTCTGCTTGAAAAGAAGAACGGAAAGATCGAAGAGAAACGACTTACGCTTGTCCGATTTGTACCTTTCAGGAGATTATAAGACAATAACGGGCTGCCTGACTTCGTTAATCAGAGTAGTTAGTCAAATCGTCTTTTAATCTTGCCATGTTCACAGAACCAATAAGAAGGACTCTGAAGAAATTCAGATCGGGAATGATCCTTAAGAGGATTGGAGAGGGAAAACAGGTTTTCTTCGAAAACACAATGGAATCGATAGCCATACGATTCGTCCCGGGATATTCAGGCAAACCGGGAAGGTACTTCGCAAAGCATTTCGGAAGAGATGAATACGAGGTTGAAAACAACGCTTCATCAGTTGTTATGGGCGTGATGGAGGGGAAAATCATCTCAGTCGGCAAGTACAAAAGGTACCATCTTATTCAGAGTTCCTACTGGTCGAAATTCCATTACGACACTTACACAACGCGCGACTATGAATTTGCGCTAAGGGCGCATCAGATGGGTTCCTGAACATACCGCTGCTCTCGTAATTCCACGTTTGTAATCGGGCCGACGGTATCCGGTATTTATCCTTGAATTTTTCAGCCATTGATAATAACAGTAAGGCAATTTGATTTCGTGTATTAAAAATTTACATGAAAAAAATTTGAATTCAACTTTACTGATGTGTAATTTTATACAGCATTTAATGCTCATTTTAATATTCAAATGACGATAAAAGCTGGTTCAATTGTAGTCCTGAGATTCCTATTGCAAAAGATAATTGCCACCTATGTCCATCCCAAAAAGCGAAATGTCAGATCAGGAAAAGAAAGTTCTGATTTCAAAAATATTAAAGAGGTTTTCATTGGTTCCGGTAGTTCTGGGACTTCTGACACTTGCACCTGCCGGTACTTTTGATTTCTGGCAGGTGTATGTCTATATCGGGATTCTTGTCATTCCGATGA
>CAZKTX010000022.1:0-31700 GCA_964555805.1 uncultured Rikenellaceae bacterium | reverse complement strand
TTGGGACTGAGTGTAATAATTGCCGGAATCAGCGGCGGTCTTTACATGTTTGCCCCCGTACCCGATGAATTCAGGATGGCCGTTATGGTCCTTTCTGTTACAACACTTGGAATACTTGCTTCGCTTATCAAGCCCATAAACAGGATTGACAAGACATTCCAGCTTGGGATGTACCTGATCCTGGTCTTCTCGCTTACAGTTGCCTCACGATCCGATCTGAGGAGTCTGTTTGGAAAGGGAATGTGGGATCTTGTACTCTTCATATCGTGGTGTTACTGGGGATCCCTTCTGCTGCATCTTCTGCTGGCGAAGATTTTCCGTATCGACGCCGATAATTTCCTTATAACAGCAACTGCTTTCGTTTTTTCCCCTCCGTTTGTTCCGCTGGTTGCAAATGCCCTGAAGAACAAGGATGTAATTGTAACAGGACTTACAGGAGGCGTTATAGGCTATCTTCTCGGGAACTATTTCGGTACCACTCTGGCTTATCTTCTGAAGGGGTTTTGAAAACCATATTGTTTCAGGTAAAAAAATTATCGTAAAACAATAAGCTGGTTATTGTTTTACGATAATTTTTTGTTGTTATTTTTTGAATATTCAGATAATCAGGGTATTACCTAGAACAGGTAATTAAGTCCGAATCCGAATCCGATGTTGCCGTCCTGTTCGTTAAATGATTTTCCGATATCAATTGCTACTACGAAATTTTCGCCCCATACTGGCATAATGCTTATCCCTGCGCAATGATGCATTTTTTCAGATCCGGGATTGAAGAAATCGCCGTAGATATAGCCCGCATTTTCCAATTTTGTTCCAAGGTCGCCGGGCAGATCAATTTTCTGGGTTACCATACCAAGATCATAGAATAGATTTAGTCCAAGGTAGCTTTCCTTGTTGAATAAGGAGAAATGGAAAGGTTTCCAGCGCAGTTCTGCGTTACCCAGGGCAAATCCGTCGCCAACAACCCTGTTTTTCAGTACGCCCCTGAGTGTGCTGAATCCTCCTAGGCCCTCGTTGAATGCTCCTGTTAGTCTCGATGTTATCATTTGCGACTGGTAGAAGAAGGGAGTGTTACCTGAAAGTGTTGCCTGATATCCCAGCCTGTAAACCAGGGAGAGGTTGTCTTCAACAAGTGTGAAATACTGCCTGTGGGTTATATAGAATTTTGTGAATCCCCAGTCGTTTCCGAGGAATTCGGGAGCAAGTTCAAAACCTGTTTCAGTCCAGATCCCTTTCATCGGGTTTGGCCTGTTGTCCCTGGAGTCCCATACAAGCCCGGCTTTCAGAGTATTAACCCATCCACCATCGGCTTCATTGGCAGGGATAAGGCCAAGTTTATCGCGGTAGATCTCAAAAAGTCCCGGCACCTCCGAGAGCGGCGGCAAAAGATCTTCATCCTTGCCCTTGTTCAGTTTATCGATATTCACCGATTTCACATCGAATTTCTGAAATGCAAACCCGGCGCTCCACTTAAGCTTTTCGCCCGACAGGTTTCCGAGGAAATCGTTCTTGAACCTGAACTGGTTCCTTTCGTGCCTGTAAAACATGGCTGACCTGTAATCTGCAGCATCCTTGTCCATCCAGCCGGCATTGAAGACCGATTCATAACCATTGAAACCATAGAAATGATTTGCCAGGTCGGGCAGGTAGCTCAGGTCGGCAGCCCATTCTATTCCGGGAATAATATGGTTCGATTCAAACATAATCCTGTATATCCCGCTGCCCCTTGTAAACCGTGAAACTTCGGCGTAGATGTGATCATACCATTTTGGGTAGATGCCCGGGTTCCCGTAATTGAAGAATTCTACAAGAGCTCCGTACTGGAAGCCCAGGTTTGAATCAAATGAAACTGCCGGAAGAGCGCCTCCGAACTTCCATCCGGTTTTCGACTTGTCTTCCTGGGCTGAGACAAGTATAGTTATGGCTGCAGCCAGTATCAGGATTATTGCTTTTTTCATGGGTAAAAATTTTGGTCTCAGGGATAAAGGTAAAGAAAAATGGAAATCATATAATGAATTTTCAATATTTGCTACCTTAGGCTTCAATTTTACGACTAAATACGTATATGGCTCTGTTAATAAAGAATATCAGGGAGCTGTTCGGGACGGGGGAGATACTCTCGGGAACAAAGCGCGGAAAGGAGATGGGGGCCGTTGGTTCGGTAAACTTTGCTTTTCTATTTGCTGAAAATGCTAACATAACAGCTTTCGGCAGGATGGAGGATCTTCCCGAGGAACTGGCAGCAGGCCGGTCAGACCTTGATATTATTGACGCAACCGGCCGATTTGTTTTTCCGGCGTTCTGTGATTCCCACACTCATCTTGTGTATTCGGGAAGCCGCGAACAGGAGTTTGTCGATAAGATCCGCGGGCTTTCGTATGAAGAAATTGCCCGCAGGGGAGGAGGCATCCTGAATTCGGCGAAAAAGCTGCATTCCGCAACGGAAGATGAACTGTACAATGAATTGGTTATCAGGATCGATGAGATAGCCGGAATGGGAACCGGGGCGGTTGAGATCAAAAGCGGGTATGGGCTTAACACGGCTGATGAGCTTAAGATGCTGCGTGTAATAAGACGCATCAGGGATAACTGCCCTCTTGAGATCAGGTCGACTTTCCTGGGAGCCCATGCGGTGCCTGAAATTTACAGGAATGACAGGGAGTCGTATGTTGATCTGATTATAAATGAGATGATTCCTTTGGTTTCATCGGAAGGTCTTGCCGATTATATAGATGTCTTTTGCGATGATGGTTTTTTTACAGTGGACGAAACGGAGCGGATACTGATGGCAGGAATTAAATACGGGCTTATCCCGAAGATACATGCAAACGAAATAGGATTTTCCGGAGGGGTCCAGGTTGGTGTGAAATACAATGCCCTTTCTGTCGATCATCTGGAACGTTCAGGCCGTGATGAGGTTGCAGCACTTCTGGCATCTGAAACAATGCCCACTCTGCTTCCGGGTTCAGCGCTTTTCCTTGGTTTGCCTGATCCCCCTGCCCGTCTTATGATCGATTCAGGTCTGCCGGTGGCTCTAGCCTCGGATTATAATCCCGGATCATCCCCGTCAGGCAACATGAAGCTTGTGATGTCGCTCGGTTGCATCAGGCTGAAGATGACTCCGGAAGAGGTGTTTAATGCTGTAACAATCAACTCTGCATACGCGATGGGTATAGATGATACTTTCGGATCTGTATCGGAAGGGAAGATTGCCAGTCTGATAATCACTAAGGAGATTCCTTCATTCGCGTTCTTTCCTTATGCTTTTGGCAGCAGCCTTGTCGACAGGGTAATACTGAGGGGAAAAGTCTGGCAGCCCGCCGGCGCGAAACAGGCATAGTTAATATTTTACTTTGAAACAAAGAGAACAGTAGTATATGGAAAAGAGAGTCATCGAGTGTGTCCCGAATTTTAGCGAAGGCAGGGATATGGGTATAATCAAACAAATTACAGATGCAATTGAATCGGTTGAAGGTGTCAGGCTTCTTGATGTTGATCCGGGCCGCGACACGAACCGGACTGTGGTGACCTTCGTGGGGGAGCCCGAAGCAGTTGTGAAAGCTGCTTTCCTGGGAGTGAAAATGGCATCGGAGCTGATTGATATGTCGAAGCATCATGGTGAACATCCCCGCATGGGAGCGACCGATGTTTGTCCGCTCGTGCCGGTTTCCGGGATAACAATGGAGGAGACAGTTGTTTATGCACGCAGCCTGGCAAAAAGAATAGGAGAGGAGCTGTCGATCGCGGTTTACTGTTATGAAAACGCTGCTTTTGAGGAGAAAAGGCGCAATCTTGCCAATTGCAGGGCAGGTGAATATGAAGGTTTAAGGAAGAAGCTGTCGGATCCGGGATGGAAACCCGATTTCGGCCCTGCTGTCTTTAATGAGAAGTCTGGGGCAACCGCCGTGGGAGCAAGGGATTTTCTTGTGGCTTTCAACGTGAACCTTAACACTACATCGACACGCCGAGCCAATGCAATTGCATTCGATGTAAGGGAGAAAGGCAGAATGGTTAAGAACTCCAATGGGGAGATCGAAAATGTTCCGGGCACTCTTAAATGCGTGAAGGCGATCGGATGGTATATTAAGGAATACGGCATTGCCCAGATCTCAATGAACCTTACAAACATCTCAGTGACTCCTGTACATATTGCATTTGATGAGGTCTGCATGAAAGCAGAAGCAAGGGGAATCAGGGTCACCGGTTCGGAACTTGTGGGACTTATTCCCCTCAAATCGATGCTTGATGCCGGCAGGTATTTCCTCGGAAAGCAGCAGCGGTCAGCCGGTGTTCCGGATGAGGAACTGATTAAGATAGCTGTCAGATCGATGGGATTGAGCGATATAAGCAAATTCATTCCCCGTGAGAAGATAATAGAATATGTAATAAGCGGGAATGAAGATGAAGGAAAACTGAGGTCGATGACACTGACAGGATTTATGAATGAAGCTGCATCGGAATCGGTGGCTCCGGGAGGCGGGTCAGTATCGGCATATATCGGATCGCTCGGCATAGCCCTGGGCACGATGGTTGCAAACATATCGGGTCACAAGAGGGGCTGGGATCACCGTTGGAAAGAGTTTTCAGAATGGGCGGAAAAGGGCAAGGAGATACAGAACAGGCTGCTCAGGTTCGTTGATGAGGACACTGAGGCATTCAACAGGATACTGGGGGCTTTCGGGCTTCCCAAAAAGACTGATGAGGAGATCAAGGCGAGGACCGCGGCAATAACTGAGGCAACCAAGTATGCAATGCTTGTGCCTTTCAGGGTGATGGAGACAGCTCTGCCGGGCTTTGCACTTATAAGGGAGATGGTTGAGAAGGGGAATCCGAATTCTGTCACCGATGCTGCCGTTGGAGCCCTGGCGCTCAGATCATGTATAAGGGGAGCTTATCTCAATGTAAGGATAAACTCCGTTGGTCTTGACGACAAGGAATTTGTTAACGACCTGATATCCCGCGGAAAGGTAATCGAAGATCAGGCAATCAGTGAAGAGGAATCAATACTCGGGCTGACTGACAGGATAATAAACAAGAGCAGGTAAAGGGAAGCAAGCGCTGGCTATTCCCCGGTTATCCTTCTTATAGTTCTCAGCTTGTGCGAATATCCGCCTTTTTCCTTCTTGAAGATACCCTGATGGTCTATTGTATCGATCCTGACCCTTCCCGAAGCGTGGATCACTAGTCCGCGCGACAGTATCATGCCTACATGGGTGATCTTTCCTCTTTCATCATCGAAAAGCAGAAGATCTCCGGGAATTGTTTCATCAAGGAAGCTTATGCTTTTTCCTGCTTCAGCCTGCTGCCAGCTGTCGCGCGGAATCCTGATGCCCCGGATCTTGTAAACCAGCTGTACAAAACCCGAACAGTCAATACCTGAAGGTATCCTTCCTCCCCATATGTAAGGGCTGTTAATAAATTTGAGTGAGGTATCGGCTATTACTTCAGACATCTTAAGATAAGACTGGCTGAATCCGGCTTCGGCTGAAAATGTATTACTTCCGGCCCTGAAACTGTTTTTTTCAAAATCCGGATCATACACTTCGCAACCTGCCTCAAGAACCAGCTTTGTTCCATCTTCCCTGTGGCAGAGCAATGATCTGTTAAGCACCAATCCCTCATCGTCCTTTCCGGCAGGTGAATGCTGAAGGTGGTCGGTGTCGATCCAGCCCCTGTAATTGTCAAACAGTGTCTCGATCCTGTACCAGTGTCCCACCTGGTCGATTATTGTGTATTTCTCACCGAAAAGTACCTGGCTTAGCATTTCTGAGCGGTGGGATGGTCCTGAGCGGAGAGGAACGAACACGTTGCAGCAAACGAATGTATCCATGGGAAATGTTTTCTCAAAATTAGCATTTTAAAAGATTCCGGAGCAAACCTTGTGTTTCCTGTGTTGTTCTTCGTTAGGAAATATTCAGTAACTTTATAAAAAACAACAGCCATGGCGTTATCGAGAAGACCTCCGGAGGTCAAGCCCAACAAGAAATATCTTTATCACCTTTTCCTTTTTATTGCAAGTATTATTATCGTGGTTGCAATTTCACCAAGGGAAGGCAAATTCAGGTATGAGTTCCAGAAAGGCAAACCATGGTTGAGTTCTTCTCTTATAGCTCCGTGGGACTTTGCTGTTGAAAAACCTGCTGAAGTTATCGCTGCCGAGCGCGACAGCATCCTTAAGAATTTCGCCCCTTATTTCAAGCTCGATCCTGAAATTGAAAAAAAGAGGATAGCTGATCTCGACAAACACCTCAATGAGCTCAGTGAAAGCTTTGAACGGGAATCAAGGGCTGTTGATCCGATGGGATTTCTGGCAGTAAAAAGAGAGCTGGATGCTGTTCTTTCGGAGATTTATCAGAAAGGGATACTTGAAAGCAATGAACTGATGCCGTATGAAAAGCTTCCGGGTGAAGTAACTGTAATCAGCGGCAGGGTTGCGGAGGAGAGGCCGGTGAGCTCACTTTTTGTGGAGAAATCAGCATATCAGTATGCCGAGGAGAAGAAGGCAGAACTTGAAAGCCGGCATGCTACGGTACAAGGCAGAACGATCAGGGATTTGTTATCGAGGGTTGCTCTTTATGATTTTGTGGAGCCCAACCTTTTTTATGATGCTGCAACATCAAACGCCGTGAGTACAAAGATGCTGGGCGAGATCAGTCATGCCAGGGGACTTGTTCAGGAAGGAGAGCTTATAATTTCGAGGGGAGAGATAGTAGACAATCAGAAATTCATGATGCTTGAATCTATGAAGAATGAATACGAGCGGCGGCTGGGCAAGGATGAGATGTGGCTGATAGTGCTCGGCAGGCTGATTGAAGTTACTGCCTGTTACCTTACACTTTACTTTTTCATGTACTACTTCAGGTTTGATGTTCTTAGTTCAACACATAAGACCTTTTTCATCATCCTGGTTATCCTTTTATTCATAATAATCACCCGGCTGATCGTATACTTGCCAGGTAATATGATCTTCCTGATACCCTTTACTATAATCCCGATTATGGTAAGGACGTTTTACGATTCGCGGCTGGCCCTTTTTGTGTTCCTTATAACAATAATGCTTGCAGGGTTCTTTGTTCCCAACTCATTTGAATTCGTTTTCCTCAGCTTTATTGCAGGTGTGATGGTTATTATTTCACTTACAAATATTTACAGGAGGGCGAAGCTTTTTATTGCGGCCCTGATGGCTTTTCTGTCCTATTCAATTGTTTATCTGGGGATCGGCCTTATGCAGGAAGGGAACCTTGCCGGAATGAACTGGCAGAATTATGTCTGGTTTGCAGGGAACGGGGTGCTTCTTTTTTTCAGTTATCCCCTGATCTTTGTGTTTGAAAAGACATTCGGATTTCTGTCTGATGCAACACTTTTTGAGCTTGCCGATACAAATCAACCCCTGCTGAGGAAGCTGTCGGAGGAGGCGCCGGGTTCGTTCCAGCATTCACTACAGGTTGCCAACCTTGCGGAGGAGGCCGCAAGGGAGATAGGGGCGAACAATCTGCTTGCCAGAACCGGGGCATTGTATCATGATATCGGAAAGACGTTTCATTCGGAGTATTTTATTGAGAACCAGTCGGAAGGATTCAGCCCGCACGATCAGATCGATCCGCTCGAGAGTGCCGGCATTATAACCGGGCATGTCAAAAAGGGAATCGAACTTGCAAAAAAATACAATCTTCCCTCTGCAATTGTAGATTTCATTGTGACGCATCACGGGACAGGTGTGGCCTATTTCTTTTACAAGAAGTTTCTCGACAAGAATCCAAAAAGAACCGATATGGAGAAGAATTTTGCCTACGGCGGACCCAGGCCCCTGTCGAAAGAAACGGCTATTGTGATGATGGCTGACGCTGTGGAAGCTTCCTCCAGGAGTCTTGCAAACTATTCGGAGGAGAATATAAGTGAGCTTGTTGAAAGGATAATTTATATCCAGGAGCAGGACGGCCAGTTTTCCGAGACGCCTCTGACCTTCAAGGACATATCGGATATAAAGAAGGTGTTTATTAAGCGCCTGTTAAATATCTATCATGCAAGGATCGCGTATCCCAAAAGGGAGACTTCAAGAGGTTAGCGCATGTCGATGATCTCGGCTTCCCTGTATTTTGCCTGCGGGAACACAAATTCAGAATCGGCGGGCTGAAGAGTAAGGTCATAACTGTTCACTTTCAGCATAATAGTTATGCCGTTTTTATATTTGTATTCAAGGCTTTTAAGTTCAAGCCCGGGTTTGCCAATTTCAAGTCGTATCCTCACGTGGTCGCTGTTGATGTCATCGGGATAAAGATCAATAAGGTACGAGCCGGTTCTTTCCTCAAGGAGGCGGGCCTTGTAGTTCTTTTTGTAAACCGTGAAAATTGAAGAGGGCCTGGCCATGAACGAATCATCATCCTTTTCGGGCTTTGTTATTGTAACCTCTTCGACATCGGGGAGGTAACTCCATGAAGTTTCACCGTTGAACCAGATTATGTTTTCAGGCAATTCCAGCCTGTAGCGGTCTTTGGCAAGTATTGCTGAGCCTGTTATACTTGTGTTGGTACCTTCAACCTGGTCGACTGTCTCAAGAGTGAATTTCAATGAGACCGAAGGGGACTTTGTGGCTTTGGCTGAGAAATTGTCGAGTATCCTGATTGCATCGGCATCGTTCTGTGCGAACAGATTGATTGAAGCTGCTATCAGAATTATTACTGCAGGAAGTCTTTTCATTCAGTTGCTTTTATTCAAGACTCTTCAAAATCTGTTCCAAATATGTATAGTCAGAGATTAATACATCCCTTGCCTTGCTTCCCTCGAATGGTCCGACAACACCGGCAGCTTCAAGCTGGTCGATAAGGCGGCCCGCCCTGTTGTATCCGATAGACAGTTTTCTCTGGATAAGGGATGTTGATCCCTGCTGGTGCTGAATAACCAGCCGTGCTGCCTCCTCGAACATGGGGTCTCTCTTTCGCAGGTCGATATCCTGAGAGCCTCCCTCACTGTCGTCGATGTACTCGGGCAGGTGCATCGCATCGGGATAGCCCTGCTGTGAACCTATGAACTCAGTCAGTTCCTCTATTTCCTTCGAGTCAACGAATGCGCACTGAACCCTAATAGGTTCGGCGCCCGATGAAACAAGCATATCGCCGCGTCCGACAAGCCTGTCTGCACCGGTTGAGTCAATGATTGTTCTGGAGTCAATCGATGAGAATACCCTGAAGGCTATTCGTGTGGGGAAGTTGGCCTTTATGAACCCTGTGATAATATTTGCTGAAGGACGCTGGGTTGATATTATAAGGTGGATCCCGATAGCCCTTGCAAGCTGTGCAAGGCGTCCGATCGGGGGTTCAATTTCCCTTCCGGCAGTCATGATTAGGTCGGCGAACTCATCTATAATAAGCACAATGTAGGGCAGGTACCTGTGACCTTTTTCCGGATTGAGCCTTCTTGATACGAATTTTTCGTTGTACTCCTTTATAGCCCTTGCCTGTGCGTCCTTCATCAGCTCGAGGCGGTTGTCCATTTCGATGCACAGCGAATTGAGCGTGGAGATAACCTTCTGAGTATCTGTAATGATAGCATCTTCCTCACCGGGCAGTTTTGCAAGAAAGTGACGTTCGATCTTAGAATAGAGGGGGAGTTCGACTCTTTTGGGATCGATAAGCACGAATTTGACCTCCGACGGGTGTTTTTTGTAGAGGATTGAAGTTATAATTGCATTGATCCCGACCGATTTGCCCTGCCCAGTGGCTCCTGCCACAAGAAGATGCGGCATTTTGGTAAGGTCAATAATGAAAGGTTCGTTCGTAATTGTACGCCCCAGGGCAAGTGCAAGGTCAAATTTGGATTCCTGGAATGCCTTTGATGTAATGAGCGATTTCATTGAGACAATCTCCGGCTTCTTGTTCGGAACTTCTATACCAACGGTTCCCCGGCCGGGAATTGGGGCGATGATTCTTATCCCCAGGGCCGAAAGGTTCAGGGCGATGTCATTTTCAAGCGATTTTATCCGGGCCACCCTGATGCCCCTTTCAGGAACGATCTCATAAAGGGTGACAGTCGGGCCCACAGTTGCCGAAATATGCTTGATTGCAATATTATGGTCCCCGAGAGTCTTTATAATGTTTTCCTTGTTTTCAATAACCTCCCTGTTATCGAATTCATATTCCGATTTATGGTCGATGAGCAATGAAACTGGAGGGAACTTGTATCTTGACAAATCCAATCGCGGATCATAATTCTCCATCAGCCTGTCCACTTCATGATCGGGGAGCACAACGGGAGCTTCCGGCTTAGTAATGTTGATAGGCACTTTTTCTGAGATCGCTGAATCCTGTTTTCCGTTCCTTCCAATTACATGAACAATGGAGCTTCTTCCCTCTTCATCCTCATAATCATCTCCTGTGGGGCGCTTTACTACAAATTCAACGTCATCGCTGTCGTCTTCCTCATCTTCCTCATTATCTTCTTCATTGTCATCCTCTTCCTCTGGCAGAGATTCCGAACCCCCGGATTTTGCTCCGGAAGCAAACGAAGGTATGGAAGGAATTACTCTCTTAATATTTGAGGGGATAGTCTTTGTGAAGGTTTCAGGCTTGAACCTCAGAGCAAAAACCATGTATCCGATAGTCAGGAAGAGCAGGATAATTCCGGTTCCGATCTTGCCGGCGAAGGAGTTGAACCATTCAGTGATCTTGTATCCCTGGGCTCCTCCCGGGCCGCTGCCAAGGTAGCCGTCGGCCTTCCCGAAGATGAATCCGAGAACAAGTGAAACCAATATTACTGCAAAGGTCAGTTTGATTATAAGTTTCCAGAGTGTCAGTTTTGGGAATTTCAGCAGATTGAGGCCGATTGTGCCAACTATAACCGGGATCAAAAGCGCTCCATAGCCAAATCCGTAGCCAATAAGCATCTTGGCAAGGAAGTGACCGCTTTTCCCCGACCAGTTTTTTACATTTACATCAGCATTTGAGAGGACCTTTGAATCAGCAAGGCTGAGATCGGTTTCCCACCAGAACAGGTATGATACGCATGCAAGGAGCAGATAGACGGCAAGCCCTGATATCAGAATGCCGGTTATAAAACTGATTCTTTCATCGGTAAAGAAAGGTTTGGATTTTGCCTTTACTTTAGATGTCTTCTTCCCGTTGGACTCCTTCCCTTTGCTCATCTCATCTCAATTACACAAAAACCAAAAAAACACCCCAAAGGTAATAAATTTGAAGATCAGATAAGGATGGCATGAAAACTTTGGCAGGCAGGAAGCAGGAAGAATATAGGAGGCATCCCATTCCGGTCACATACTGACCATTTTAATGATGAATTTGTTAATGTCTTTTCTGGATACTCTTTTGAATTTTTCTTTTCTTTCAAATGTTCTGTCAGGGATCTCTTTTTTATAAACATTCTGTGCCTCAAAGTGGAATTCTGAAGTGCCGATGAAGAAGAAAAAGTTCATGAGAACCCCGTCAATCGAATTGAATGGGGTGGATATGTTTGGGTTTGATACCGGAATATCTTCCGTATACCATATACTATATACCTTTGACCTGTCGGAGGGGAAAGTGACCTCTGCGTTCTTGCAGTCGAATCCGCAGATAACCGAGGTTTTTGAAGTTTTTCGGATTTCAATTCCATTCATTGATTCGAACCCGGGATAGATTTCCCCGGGTTTTGCAGGGTAGAAGTATTTGATTGTGAAAAGGCTCAGGTATGTGTCATAAATACCTTGCTCAGGATTGGCCAAATTTGTAATCCCTGAATTGCCGAATGGCGAGATAAGCTCATATACAATTTTATTGTCTTTGAATGAAACGATGAGGTTCTTGGGCATCAGTTCCTTCGGCATGTGGGTCAGATGACCCTTATAGCTGACATCATAGTGTATTTCCCCCTGGTCCAGGTCCTTGCCTCCGAATTTGTTGCAGGAGGAAAGTAAGAATACTGAGATGAATGTAAAAAGAAGAGCCTTTCCCGATCTCACAGGCATTAATTTATTTTAAAGCGGTAAATGTAATTATTTTTTTTCACTTGCTTCAGTGACCGTTGTTTATGTGATGTGACACCCGAAATCATGTTATTCAACATGTTTATTATGTAATTTTCCTGATTTGAGTACATTCACATCAAATTTTTGATTGATATCTTTATGGCGGGTAAAATTAGCTGCCAGACTGAATAAGAACGGATATTCCGATCAAACATTACATCCCTAAACTTTAAATATGGAAAAAAAACTAGCTGTGGTTGCCCTTGGCGGCAATGCGTTGTTAAGGGGCGATCAGAAGGGCACTATAGATGAACAGGAGGAAAACACGACCCAGACACTTGAAAATCTGATATTTCTGATCAACGAAGGCTACGACCTTGTGATAACCCACGGAAACGGACCTCAGGTTGGAAATATACTGATGAGAAACGATGCCGGCGAACATTTATATAATATTGCCCAGATGCCTGTAGATGTCTGTGTTGCCGATTCGCAGGGAGGGATCGGTTATATGATAGAAAGGATGTTCAGGAATGTGCTCAACCGTCACGGGATTACAAGAAATGTTATCTGCATTGTAACGCAGGTTTTGGTTGACAGGAACGATCCGGCCTTCAATGACCCTCAGAAGAGAATTGGCAAAATTTATACAAGGGAGGAGGCTGATAACCTTGCCCAGAAAAAAGGCTGGATATTCCGTGAAGAGGTAAAGGCAGAGGGCGGATTCAGGCGGGTTGTTCCTTCGCCGGTTCCAATCGGCATAATGAACCATACAATTATCCGCGATCTTGCCCGGCAGGGCAATATTGTGATTGCGGCAGGAGGAGGGGGAGTCCCTGTGTATATAGATGAAAAGAATGATGTAAGGCCGGCTGAGGCTGTAATAGACAAGGACAGGGCATCAGCTCTTCTGGCATCGATTATAGGAGCCGAAGAATTCTATATCCTGACCGATGTACCCTACATATTTATTAACTATAAGAAGCCGGACCAGGAGATCAGGGAATTCCTTGATTATGCCGATACCCTGAAGTACCTCAATGAAGGTCAGTTTGCAAAGGGAAGCATGGCACCCAAGATAGAGGCGTGCCTGAGCTTTCTGGACAAGGGAGGAAAAATGGCTGTAATAACTGAAGCATTCAAGCTGGCCGATAAGAAATTCGGGTCAAAGATCACAATGGAGTATGAGAAGTAAGGACAGCAGCCTCAATTGCTCTTGTGGGTCCACCCCCATCCCGAAAGCTTTCGGGACCCAAAAGGGGGCCTTGAAATCAGTTAAAATGTAAAGTGATTGGTTTCAAAGGTGCTGATCTGATTATTTAACGATGGATAAGGAATTCTATATAGAACATTCCTGATGCCCATAAAAAATAATACTTATTTTTATGGCTTAATTTCCAAAGTACAACCAAACATTTAAAACTGTAAGAATATGCCAGTCAATCTCCGCAACCGTCATTTCCTTAAGCTTCTCGATTTCACCCCGGAAGAGATCGGTTTTCTTCTTAATCTTTCTGCTGATCTGAAAAAAGCAAAGTATTCCGGCACAGAAAAACAGCTTCTGAAAGGGAAGAATATCGCACTTATTTTTGAGAAGACGTCAACAAGGACCAGGTGTGCCTTTGAGGTTGCGGCTTTTGACCAGGGAGCCCACGTCACATATCTCGGACCCACCGGTTCACAGATAGGACAGAAAGAGTCGATGAAGGATACGGCAAGGGTGCTTGGCAGGATGTACGATGCGATAGAATACCGTGGTTTCGGACAGGCTATCGTGGAAGAGCTTGCCAGGTATGCGGGAGTCCCTGTATGGAACGGCCTTACAAATGAGTTTCATCCCACACAGATACTTGCCGATTTTATGACGATGATTGAGCATTCCGAAAAGCCGCTTAACAGGATTTCTTTCTGTTACCTTGGAGATGCACGCTACAATATGGGCAATTCACTTCTGGTTGGGGCTGCAAAGATGGGAATGGATTTCAGGACTGCCGCACCGCCTGCCTATCAGCAGGGTAAGGAGCTTGTTGATGCCTGCAAGGCTGTTGCAAAGGAAACAGGGGCAAAGATCAATATAACCGACAATGTTGAAGATGCAGTCAGGGGTGTTGATTTCCTGTACACGGATGTATGGGTATCGATGGGTGAGCCAGAGTCGGTATGGGAAGAGAGGATAAAACTTCTCAAGCCATTTCAGGTCAACATGGATGTGATAAGGAAGACAGGGAATCCCAAAGTGAAGTTTCTTCATTGCCTGCCGGCTTTCCATAACCGTGAGACTGTAACAGGGGAGAAGATCTTCCAGAATTACGGCCTTGACGGGATGGAAGTCACCGAGGATGTATTCGAGTCAAAGCACTCTATAGTTTTTGATGAAGCGGAGAACAGGCTTCATACAATCAAAGCCGTGATGGTGGCAACCCTGGCTTAAGCCATTGGATGTCGAAGCTTGATTGAATGAGGGTTTACCTAATCCACTCTTTAACGAAATAGAATGTGATCACAAAGGAGGTCGCCAGTTTCAGGCCAACTCCGGTAAGGAATCCGAGCAGACTGCCGAAACCTGCCTTAAGTGCATATTTCATATCATCCTTGAAGATAAGTTCCCCGACAACAGCTCCGATGAAGGGGCCAATTACTATTCCGAAAGGCCCGAGGAACAGCCCTATGATAAGTCCGACAGTGGCGCCCCTGGTTCCGTATTTTGTTCCTCCAAACTTCTTTGTTCCCCAGACGGGCACTATGTAATCGAATACTGTAACTACTATTACAACTATTGCTAGTACAATAAGCAGTTTATTTGAGAACTCGGCAAACTTTGTGAAATGGATAACAATCAGTCCGGCGTAGCTTAAGGGAGGTCCAGGCAAAACAGGCGCAAGGCAGCCGATAATACCAACTACAACAAGTATGACTGCCAATATTAACAGGATGTAGTCAACCATTAATAGAGGACTCCATTATTTATTATCCAGGTCTTCAAAATCGATGTTTGTAAATTCCCTGGACGAGAGGTCTGCATGATTCCGGACTGGCTCTTCTTCTGATAGCACTGGTTCTCTCTTTGGCAATTCAATTCCGTTACAGATAAAGTCAACGACTTCTTTAAATCCTTCTGCAAATTTATCAAAGTCCTCCCTGTAAAGGAATATTTTGTGTTTTTCATAGAAGATTTTGCCTTCTTTTCCAAGACGTTTCTTACTTTCAGTAATTGTAAGGTAGTAATCTTCCTTTCTTGTAGCTTTAACATCAAAAAAATAGGTTCTTTTCCCTGCTCTTACAACTTTGGTATAAATCTCATCCTGTACGATCTGTTCTTTGCTACCGTTTATAACCTCCTTAATTCCGGCCTCTTCTTCCATTTCCAAGTCAGTTTAGGGTAATGATTGTCAAATGTAACAATATTTTTTAAAAACAAGGCACGGCCTTTCAAATGTGTCAAATTTTAACCCGATGTTTTGAAGCTTAAGGAAAAAGGTTATTTTTGCTGCCAAATTCTGAGGTTCTTTATAAATGATAAGCAGAAGATTATTGCGCATTAAAGCCCTGATGGCATTATATGCATTCAACCGCAGGGAGGATGACGACATTGAGCTGGCTGAGAAGGAGTTGTTCTTCAGCATAGGGAAGACCTATGACCTGTATCATTACCTTCTTCTGCTGGTCATTGAAGTGGCCGACATTGCATCGGAGAAGATAGAGCAGGCAAGGCAGAAGAAGATGCCGACACCGGAAGATCTCGATCCAAACAGGAAATTTATTGATAACAAGGTAATTGAGCAGCTCAGGACGAACAAAGCTTTCAACAGCTATGTGTCGTCACGCAAGTTATCGTGGGCAAATAATCAGCATATCCCAAGGCTCATGTACAACATGATGCTTGCATGGGATAAGTATGAGGATTATATGAAACCCGAGGTTCAGGGTTATGCCTCCGACAAGAAATTTGTCATCAATATGGTTACAAGGCTGTTTGCTGAATCGGAGGAACTCGAGTCGAGCTTCGAGGAACAGAGCATTTACTGGAACGATGACATGGAATACGTTGCCGTAATGATCGAGAAAACCCTGAAGAAGTTTAAGCCTGAAGAAGGGGAGAATGCCAGGATGATGCCCCTGTACAAGAACAAGGAGGACGAGGATTTTGTGAAGATACTGTTCCGGAAGGCAATTCTTCACATTAAGCAGAATTCCGAGCTCATCGACAGGAACACAACCAACTGGGAAATTGAGCGCATTGCCCTGATGGATATCCTGGTGATGCAACTCGCGCTTACTGAGATTATGGAATTTCCGGAGATACCGGTCAAGGTTACACTCAACGAGTATATTGAGATTGCCAAATATTATTGTACATCAAAAAGCAGTACATTTGTCAATGGCATCCTTGACAACATT
Source organism: uncultured Rikenellaceae bacterium (assembly GCA_964555805.1). Taxonomy (GTDB): domain Bacteria; phylum Bacteroidota; class Bacteroidia; order Bacteroidales; family VadinHA17; genus LD21. The sequence continues at coordinate 15,346 of CAZKTX010000022.1, read as the reverse complement.
GTAAAAGAGATCAGGGAAAAGGGACTGTTAACCAAGACAGGCAAGGGACTTATAGGTGAAGCCACTGAAGAAGAATAAACTGATATGAATATGATACGGAAAGAACTGATAATACCGGTTGTATTTTTCACACTGCTTCTTCCGGGATGTGATTCCGCTGTTAACAACGGCGCACGACTCAAGGCTGACGATGCTCTGCAGGGAGAAGTCGCTGAGCTGGTTTTCAGGGAATATGAATATGATTTTGGAAAGATTACAGAGGGAGAAAAGGTGGCTCACATTTTCACTTTCGAGAACAAGGGTCCTGGAAACCTTGTGATAAAGTCGGCGTCAACATCATGCGGATGCACGGTACCCAGGTACGACAAGTCTCCGATTCCTCCCGGAAAAGGCGGGAACCTGGAGGTAGTATTCGATTCAGGCGGAAGGAGCGGAATCCAGACAAAGACAATATCCGTTCGTTCAAATTCACCTACTGAAGTTGTGATACTGAAGATTACAGCGGAGGTCATATCTCGCGAATAAATTAATTCAGAAATAAACAATCAATTACAACAAAAAATGAACTACTTATCTTTTATCCTTCTTCTGGGACAGCCTTCAGGCGGGGTTCCCGGACAAAGCAATGCCCTTGTTACATTCATTCCCCTGCTGGCGGTTTTTGTAATTTTCTATTTCTTCATGATCAGACCTCAGATGAAGAAGCAGAAAGAACTTTCCAACTACAGGAACTCGCTCAAAAAAGGAGATAAAGTCATTACTACGGGAGGAATCTACGGCAGGATTTTTGAAGTTAAGGACAACTTCGTCATGCTTGAGGTAGGAGGTGATCTGAAACTCAAGGTCGACAAGAGCGCCCTTATCGCGGATCCCACTGCTGACAAGGCATAGCCGGCATTTTATTCTAAATTAGTGCAATGGCTTAATGCCATATTGACAAGAGGCATATTCCGGAGAAAAGGAAGCGGGAATAACAGGGATGTTGTCATCTTTGGTTTTTTCCTGCTGCTTTCCTTTGTGCTCTGGTACCTTAATTCTCTTGAGAAGGAAGTTGAATACAGCATAAGATACCCGGTAAGATATGTCAATCTTCCCGAAGAAAGGGTGCTGACGGATGATCTTCCGCTGAGACTCGAGTTGTATCTGAAAGGACCGGGTTATTCAATACTCAAGTTAAGAATGTCGGGAAACAGGTCGCCTGTTGTTCTGGATGTTTCTTCAGTCAATTACCGCAGGGTTCCCGGCAGCAGGGCTTTAAATTACTATGTCGTCACATCGGGGCTTATACCAAAGCTCAGAAACCAGCTGAGAACAGAATGCGCTATAACTTCTGTAAAGCCCGATACTCTGTTTTTTGCTTTTGACAGAATTGTCAACCGGCAGATTAAGGTTGACCCCGTTGTAGAAGTCAGCACAGAAAAGCAGTACCTTGTAAAGGGCAGCTATCAGGTCGAACCTGACACAATTATGATTACTGGTCCCAAAAGGATACTCGACACTCTTGAATCAGTGAGGACGAAGCCCATGAAGATGAGGGGTGTGAGGGAATCGGTTACAAGGAGCAGGTCGCTTTTAGTTCCGGATAAATGCACCCTTTCTGAAAAGAAGGTGCTTGTAACAGTTTCTGTTGAGCAGTTTACGGAGGCGGAAGTAAAGGTTCCTGTACGGATTATAAATTGCCCTGATTCAATAAATCTTAGGATATTCCCTGACGTTGTAACTGTAAAAGGGCTTGTTGCAATCGGCGATTACAAAAGGTTTGAACAGATTCCGTTTGAAGTTATCCTTGATGCTGGAAAAGCTGATTTGAATTCGGAAGAAAAGTTGTCGCTGGCTTTCCGCAATATCCCTCCTTTTGTCAATTCAATGAGAGTATCACCGCCAAAGGTGGATTTTCTTATAGAAAGGAAACTGAAATGAAACCCGGAGCCGGCAGAAGTCTCAAACTCGGAATCACCGGGGGTATAGGCAGCGGAAAGTCGACTGTATGCAAGGTATTTGCAGTGTTGGGAATCCCCGTGTTTTCTGCCGATGACGAGGCAAAGAGGATACAGGAAAATGACAGGGCTTTACAGGACAGGATAAGCACAATTACAGGAAAGGACCTTTTCCCCGGAGGCAAACCCGACAGGGCCGAAATGGCAAGGCTTATTTTTTCTGACAGGGGAATGCTCGAAAAGGTCAATTCCGTAGTTCATCCTGCAGTGTTCAATTCATTCAATGAGTGGCTGAAGGAATGCAATTCGCCGTATTCAATAATGGAAGCCGCCATTCTGTTTGAGAGCGGAGCCTTCAGGATGATGGACAGGATAGCAACTGTAGTCACTCCATACGAGGAGAGAATCGCAAGGCTTGTAGCAGGAAACAGATTTACAAGGGAACAGATAATCGACAGGATGAAGAATCAGGCGGATGATGCCTCACGTCTGCCCGGGTCGGATTTTATTATTTTCAATTCGGAAAACGACGTTGTAATCCCGGCTGTACTGGGGATTCACGAGGAAATGATCAAACTGCACAAAAAGATAAATAAGGATAAAAATGGGACGACTGGGTAAATGGATAGGAGGAGGCCTGGGTTTTGCAATGGGAGGGCCTCTGGGGGCAGTGCTTGGTTTCATGATCGGATCAATGGTCGACAGCACCACTATCCAGACCACAACATATACCGGCACTACGCGCAACACAGCAAGGGGTGACTTTGGGATGAGCCTGCTTGTGCTGGTTGCAGCAATGATGAAAGCCGACAACAAGGTCGTAAAGTCAGAGCTTGACTATGTGAAACAGTTCTTTATCCGTCAGTTCGGGCAGTCTACTGCAAAAGAAGCCATTCTTACACTGAAGGATATTCTGAATCAGGAGATTCCGGTTAAAGATGTTTGTCTGCAGATCGCCTCAAATATGGATTATTCCTCCAGGCTTCAGCTTCTTCACCTACTTTTCGGTATCTCAGGCGCTGACGGCAATGTTAATGCTCTGGAGGTTGAAGCAATTGAGAAGATGAGCGGGTATCTTGGGATTTCCTCATCCGATTTTGCTTCGATAAAGAATATGTTTGTCCCAGAGACGGATTCATCATACAAGATACTTGAGTTAAGTCCCGACGCAAGCGATGAGGAGGTCAAGAAAGCCTACAGGAAGATGGCGATGAAATACCATCCCGATAAGGTAAGCCATCTCGGGGAAGAATTCAGGAAGGCAGCCGATGAAAAATTCAAGAAGGTTAATGAGGCTTACAACAAAATAAAAAAAGAGAGAAACATTTCGTGACGGAAATAAAAAAAATCTTTATCCCGCGTAAGGATTGATCAACATGAATTAAATTTGCTGACAAAATTAAACCAGATGGTATTAAAGGATATTTTATCAATTTCAGGAGAACAGGGGCTTTTTAAATTCATTGCACAGGGCAAGAATGCAATTATCGTTGAACATGTTGAGACAGGTAAAAGAAGCAGTGCATTCAGTTCGGCAAAAGTAAGCTCTCTCGAGGATATTTCAGTTTTTACGGAAAATGAAGATCTTCCTCTCGGAAAGGTCTTTGACCGGATATTTGAAAAGGAATCGGGGGGACCTGCTATAGATGCAAGATCGGATGCTGAAAAGCTTAAGGGGTATTTTGGGGAAGCAGTTCCCGAATATTCAAGGGACAGGGTTTATCTGAGCGATATAAAGAAAATTATCCTTTGGTATAATCTGCTTCAGGGTAAGAACATGCTTGTGAAAGAGGAGCCGGAAAAAGAACAGGTTAAGGAAGAGAAGCCGGAAGAGGCAGAAAAGCCTGCCGTTACAACGCCAAAAAAGAAAAAAAGCTCCCCGAAAGCTAAGCAGGAATAGCCCGTGACACGGGATTTATACAGGAAACCATGAATTTTGGAGGCAATGAGGTGGTTTATGATTATTCCGGTTCCGGGATAATCATAGTCCCGGTTCCCTATGATGAGACGAGTACATGGATGAAGGGCGCCGACAAGGGTCCTGATGCAGTCATGGAAGCCTCCGTTAACCTTGAGTTTTATGACATTGAGACCGGTTCAGAGGCTCATCTTCATGGTATTCATACCCTTGATCCCGTACTTGTGAAAGAGTCGCCCGGGGAGCTTGTTGATGCCGTTTACAGAAAAGTTTCATTCCTGCTTGATGAGAATAAATTCCCGGTTGTTGTGGGAGGTAACCATACTGTGAGCATTGGATCGGCAAAGGCTTTTGCAGAGCATTACAGTGACCTTTCAATCCTGCAGCTCGATGCGCATTCAGACCTGAGGCCGGAATATGAAGGCTCCCGGTTTAATCATGCCTGCGCCATGGCCCGGATGCGGGAATATGCGCCCATTGTCCAGGTCGGAATAAGGAGCATGTCGAAGGAGGAGGCGCCCCTGGCCGATATGGAAAGGATCTTCCCTGCTCATTTACTTTACATCGATAAATCGGGTTACAGAAAAGCTGTTGAAATGCTTTCAGGGGATGTCTATGTAACGATCGACCTTGATGTTCTGGATCCTTCACTCATGCCATCGACGGGTACACCTGAGCCCGGTGGACCTGAATACAGTGAATTGATGAATTTTCTGAAAGAGGTGGCAGAGAGGAAAAATATTGTCGGTTTTGACGTGGTGGAACTCTGTCCGTCACCTGTAAACAGGGCTCCTGATTTTGTGGCAGCAAAGATTATTTATCAGCTTCTCAGCTACGTCTTCAGCCAGCCGCGCCGCCTGAGGTAACAAGTACCGTGCTTCAGTCGTTTTTCTTTGCTTCTTCCCATATCACATTCATTTCATCGAGGCTCATATCGTGCAGCGATTTTCCCTTTACAATTGTTTCCTGCTCGAGATAGTTGAAACGGCGGATGAATTTACGGTTTGTCTTTTCAAGGGCGGCTTCAGGATCGATCCCATAGAGCCGCGATGCATTTATAATCGAGAAGAGAAGGTCCCCGAGTTCTGATTCTATACTTTCAGTGTCCTTCTTCTCAGCTTCAACCTTTAGTTCAGAAAGCTCCTCGAGCACTTTGTCCCAGACCTGCGTCCTGTCTTCCCAGTCGAAACCGACACCCCTTACTTTTTCCTGGATCCTGTTGGCTTTCACAATGGCAGGCAGCGATGAAGGCACTCCCGACAGAACTGGCTTATAACCGTTGTTTTCAGTGATCTTAAGGTGTTCCCAGTTCCTTTCAACCTCTGAGGCATCCGATACTTCAACCTTTCCGAACACATGAGGATGCCTGTAAATCAGCTTTTCATTTATTCCTTCAAGAACATCAGCCATCGAGAACAGATTTTTCTCGGAACCGATCTTTGCATAGAACACAAGATGCAGCATTATGTCGCCAAGTTCTTTTTTTATCCCCTCATCATCGCCCGAAATGACAGCATCTGCAAGTTCGTAGGTCTCCTCAATTGTAAGCTTGCGAAGGCTTTCGTTTGTCTGCTTCATGTCCCACGGGCATTTCAGCCTTAATTCATCAATAATTTCAAGGAGTCTCAGGAACTCCTTACAGCTTCTTTCCTTGTCAGTCATTGTAAAGTGATTAGAACAAACGGTTTGCAGGAGCGGTTTTGCCGGAGGTGTCAATTCTCACTGACGACCCTGTCTCAATGCTCAGCAATTCTGATACATTGGCTCCATTAATTGAAATTTCAAGAAGATCAAGCGAATTGAACCTTGCAACCAGATCGCCTACAGGCACATCACTGTATCTGGTGGAGATTGTATCGGTGTAATTCAGGTTGCTAACTATATATATTCTGAAATCCTTGTTTTCGAATACCCTGTAAAATATCTCCCTTGTAATGTTGGATATAGCATTTCCGTACGAATCAATAAAAATAACGCTGCCTATTATAACATCCGCATCGATTGTGGCTCTGAAAGGCAGTGTTTCGCTGATCTTATTCAAAGGAGTGCCAAGTTCCGAAGGTAAGTTACCTGAGATAAGACCTGCTGCCGTCCGGGCGAAAATATCAAGTTCATCAGTCGATCCCTTACTGTCAATGCTGACTATTTCATCCGGTTCCGCATTGAGGATCAGGTTGAATATCCCGTTGTCGGTTCCGATGAAAAAATGTCCCTTTGATTTAACTATAAGATGTGCTGCTCCCTTCTGAGATTCCGAAAGGATACATATAATATGGACTGAACCGGCCGGATAGTTCATGAAAGTGTTCCGGATAATGAATGAACCGTGCGATATATTGAATGGAGCGATATTCGATGCATTTTCAATGATTGGAGTACCCGGGCACAATGAGCAAAGCTTTCCCTTGATTATTCCGTTATAAATATCATCGGGCCTCCATTCAGTTGTAAGGGTGATTACCGCCATAGGTAAAAAACTTAGGACAAAGATAATCTTCTAAAGAAAAATTACGCTTACTTTGCAAAGTTCAGACGATCTTTTTTATGGATTACCAGGGGCTTCAGAGTCCACTGTAAATGAATTGAAGAATATTTGAATTTTCAATGACAGAGCTAATAATATTCCTTGAAGATATAGATCCTGTAGTTTTTTATGGTGCTAACAATTTACTGCTTGAAAGAATCCGTGGATTCTTCCCCAAAATCAAAATAATTGCAAGGGGGAATGAGCTGAAGTGCATGGGGGAGGAAGGTGAGATTGCAATTTTTGCAGAGCGGTTTAATGAGATTCTGGATTATTACCGTAAATACAACCGTCTTGACGAGGAGGATATTGAGAAGTACTTTTTTGATGCCGGACATATGAGGTCAGCATCGGAAGGTCATTTTGAAGAGGTAATAGTTTTCGGTACAAGCGGCAAGCCTATAAGGGCCAGAACCGTCAATCAGGTCAGTCTGGTTAATTTTTACAAGGACAACGATTTAATAATTGCTGAAGGCCCGGCGGGCACCGGCAAGACATACACTTCTATAGCCCTTGCAGTGAAAGCGCTGAAGGAGAGGGAGGTAAAGAAAATTGTGCTTGCCCGGCCGGCAGTGGAAGCAGGCGAGAGGCTCGGTTTTTTGCCGGGAGATATGAAGGAAAAGCTTGATCCCTATCTTCAGCCCCTGTATGATGCCTTGCACGATATGATCCCGTTCAGGAAGCTTGAGACTCTCATGGAGGACGGGACAATTCAGATCGCTCCGCTTGCATTTATGAGGGGTAGAACGCTTGAGAACGCTTTCGTAATACTCGATGAAGCACAGAATGCAACTGTGAGCCAGCTTAAGATGTTCCTCACAAGGATGGGGGTAAGTTCAAAATTTATAATGACAGGCGACACTACCCAGATCGACCTTCCCAAACGGTCGGAGTCAGGGCTGCTTCAGGCAATCAGAATACTGAACGGTATTGAAGGTGTCTCAATTATAAGGTTTGACGAACGGGATATTGTCAGGCATAAGCTTGTAAGGCACATTGTCAGGGCTTATGAGAAGGAGGAGAATGAAAGCCGGACAAATGGCAGTCAATGATATAAAAAGTTTAAAAACAATCAGATATAGTGTATGGAAAAAACACTGATGCGATCGGACTTCAGGTTTCCCGGACAGAAGGGAGTTTATCACGGTAAGGTCCGTGATGTATATAATATTGATGATAAGTACCTTCTGATGGTTGTTACAGACAGGATTTCTGCATTTGACGTTGTCCTTCCGAAGGGTATTCCCTACAAGGGACAGGTGCTTAACCAGATTGCAGACAAGTTCCTGGATGCTACAAGCGACATTGTTCCCAACTGGAAGATTGCTTCTCCTGATCCTTCTGTGACTATAGGGCATATATGCAAACCTTATCCGGTCGAAATGATAGTAAGGGCTTACCTTACAGGCAATCTGTGGAGGGCATACAGGGACGGGCTCAGGGAGATCAACGGGGTGAAGCTTCCCGAAGGCATGAAAGAGCATCAGAAGTTTAAAGAACCGATCCTTACTCCAACAACAAAGGCCGAGCAGGGTTTACACGACGAAGACATCTCCTCTGAAGAAATTGTAGAACAGGGGCTGGTTCAGGCTGATGAATACAGGCTCATCGCGGATTATGCTTTGGAGATCTTCAAAAGAGGTTCTGAAATAGCCGCAAGCCGTGGTCTGATTCTTGTAGATACCAAATATGAATTTGGAAACAAGGATGGCGTAATTATGCTTATTGATGAAATAAACACTCCCGATTCGTCACGCTATTTTTATGCCGACGGTTACCAGGAGCGTTTTGACAAGGGGCTGCAGCAAAAACAGCTGTCGAAGGAGTTTGTCAGGGAGTGGCTTATGGAAAACGGCTTTCAGGGCAAAAAGGGACAGCAGGTGCCCTATATGCCTGATGATTTTGTCAGCCGGATTTCTGAAAGGTATATTGAGCTGTTTGAAAAAATAACAGGTGAAATGTTTGTGAGACACGATATTTCAGACATCAGGACCAGGATCGGAGACAATTGCCTGAAATATCTGAAAACACTTTAAGCATTACTATGGATATTTTGAGAAAATATATTTCCCTTCAGGCCTTACTTGCATTGCTGCTGTTTTTTACCGTATCAGCCGGTGCACAGGTCAGGGTTGACAGATCGGGCGACAAGGTTGTAATCTCAGGTGTTACATATTACATACATACTGTGAAAAAGGGGGAAACCTTGTATTCGGTTTCCAAGGCATACGGAATGAATACACAGGACCTCATCAGGGTTAATCCGGCTGCAGGTGAAGGCCTCAGGGAAGGGCAGAACCTCAGGATTCCCGAGAGGCTTGTCGATTCGGAGCCTTCAGCAACTGTTCCTGAGGTTGTACAGGGTCCCAGAAATGAAAATCTTTATATTTATCATAAGCTTCAGGCCGGTGAGACTGTGTACCGTTTGTCAAATGTTTACAGGGTAACTGAAGAAGACATTATTAAGAGCAATCCGGGCATTGATATCAGCAAACTGCCTCTTGGATATGAAATAGCTATCCCCAGACAAAAGTCAGAAGTCAGGTCTCAGAAGCCGCAGCCGGCAATACAAAGAGCTGAAGCGGTTCAGGAGAAAGAAAAGCCGCAGACAGGAAGGAATCTAACTGAAAAACAGCAGGATAGGCCTTTCTATCATAAGGTGATCAGGGGAGAAACTTTGTCGTCTATTGCCCGGAAATATGGAGTAACCCTTAAGAACCTCCGGAAAGAGAACAGGGATATAAGATTTCCCCAGGTGGGTGATTCCCTCAGGATACCAGGGATGAAGGCGGCAGCACCCGTTGTTGAAGTGGCTGAGATTGCGGCCGACACAGCAGCGGTGCCGGAAGAAGTATTACCGGATACATTTGTCAAAACTTCTGAAATAACACCGGTAACAGCTCTTACAGGGTCATACGATGTGGCTGTAATGCTGCCATTCTACCTCTGGGAAAACTCAAGGAGGTATGAGATTGACTCTTCGAAGGTTGTTGCAGGCAAAAGAGTATACAGGGAGATGAACCGACCCGATGACTGGATCTATCCGCGAAGTCTTGGTTTCGTTGAAATGTATGAGGGAATCCTTCTGGCAGCCGATACCCTGAGATCGCTCGGACTGAACATCACAATTCATGCTTTTGATGTGAAGATCGATACGATGGACGCAGTCAGGCTTATCAGATCAGGAAGACTGGATAACATGGATCTGATAATTGGTCCGGTTTATTCCGAGAATCTTGCTGTTGTTGCCTCCTATGCAGGGAAACTGGGAATTCCGGTAGTATCTCCCGTTCAGCTTGAGAAGAATTCAGTACTTGAGAACAATCCTTTTCTGTTTCTTTCCAGCTCCTCGCTTGATGTGACACAGCATAATCTGGCCAGGAAGATGCAGGATTATGCAGGCGGTAATTTCGTTATAATCCATTCAAGTTCAGAAGAGGAAATGACAGGGGCGGAAAGATTGAAAAACCTGATTTCCGGGCAGTTGGGACAAAGCATGAATCCGGAGGACATAAGGATCAGGGACATGGTCTTTTACAGCCGCTCGGTATACGGAAATGATTCAATAAACCGGCTTTCACGGTCGCTTTCGGACAAAAACAGGAATGTAATAATCATTGCTTCAGATGAAGCTCCCGTGATGAGCGAGACGATTACAAATATTCATGCCCTCTCGAGAAAATTTCAGCTGGATGTTTTCGGATACCCGGGTATGCGGTATCTTGATAACCTTGATCACAGGATCTGCTTCGATCTTGGCCTTCTAATTTATTCGCCCTACTGGATTGATTTCAAACAGCCGGATATAATCAGTTTCAATTCGAAATTCCGTAAGAAATTTCTTACTGAGCCTCCGGAGATCAGCTATGCATGGCAGGGTTATGATATTCTTTACTATTTTCTTTCCGGCATGGCAATACACGGTAAGGAATTCTTCATCTCACAACCACAGGTTCATAATCCCGATCTGCTTCATACTGAATTCGATTTCAGAAGAAGTAGTCCCCGCAGTGGATTTGAAAATCAGAAGCTATATCTTGTAAAGTATTCAAAAAGCTATGATTTGGAACTTGTTCAGGATGATAATCAGTATATTATCAACGTTGAATAACTCCGATGCGCGGTACCCGGATTCGAATGGAATCCCGAATGTTAATAAAAATTAACAAAGGCGGAATATTGTTGTCCTTTTAATTGTCTATAAGACGTATGATCAAAGAATCGTACAGGCAAATGAGTGACGGGGAACTGGTGAAATTTTCACTTGAGGGCGATAAACAGGCTTTCGGAGAGATAGTTACCAGGTACCAGGGAATGGTTGCACGAACGGTAAAAGGCATGCTTGGCGATTCGGTGTTCTCTGAAGACATAGGGCAGGATGTATTTATTAAGCTGTTCTATTCACTTCCGGATTTCAGGGGAGAGGCAAAGCTTTCGACATATATACAGAAGATTGCTGTTAATCTAACCCTGAATGAGATAAAGAGACGAAAAAGGTTCTTTTCCACGTTCTCTCAGAGAGGTAACACTGAGATGTATGAATTTGAGGTTGCCGACCATGATACGGAAGAAAAAAAGGATGCAAAGGAACTGGTTGGCAAGGCTCTTCTGAATCTCGATCCGAAATTCCGGGTTATTGTGGCAATGAGGATGCTGCAGGGTTACTCGACAAAAGAGACAGCCGAAATTCTGGATCTGCCTCTCGGAACAGTCCTTTCAAGGCTGTCGAGGGCACAGGAACAGATGAAGGATATTCTGGAGAAATTGTAGTTATTATGAAGATATTTGAATTAAAGGATTTTATTGTAAGATCGCTCGACAGCGACAGCGATCCTGCAAAGACTTCCCTGAAACTTGAGGAAGCAGGGGTGAGTTACAGGTTCAGTGAAGGATTCCACGACAGGATTCTTGACAGGCTTTACGCCTCAGGAAACACAGTTGTAAGGGAGATAGAAACGGTAAGGAACCTGAATAATGTTTTCTACCGCATAGCCCTTACGGGAGTTGCTGCAATTGTGATATTGCTGATCTCGATCTTCATGGTCCAGGGATCCCTTTCAGTTGACTCCTTCCTGGGGCTCGGTACCGGATCAGATGAAAGTCTGTTGTATCTTCTTACAGGAAACTGAAAGGTTATGAGAAAAAGACAAATATTTTTTGCCATAATAATTCTGCTTATAGGTTTTGTTATCGGGATGCTTACATCTGCCCAGCTCAGGCTGAACAGGCTCAAACCGGTACGAATGTATTTCTCCGAAGAACGATTCCGCGAGGGTTTCTACAGAACTATCCAGCCCGACGAAGCGCAGAAGGCCAAGATTGATCTCATCCTCGATAAATACGCAAGGATAAACAGCGAAACCCAGGGCAATTTCAGAAAAGAGCTCGATTCAAATATAAAGGCAATGAGGAAGGAGCTCGATTCAAATCTTACAAAGGAACAGCTTGCCCGTCTGAAGGAAATGGATGAGAAAAGGCAGGAAATGATGAAGCAGGAAAGGATCAGAAGGGAGAATGATACAACCAGGTTTCGTGACAACAGAAGATATCCGGGCCGCGAACCGGGGCAGAACGATCCGCCACGGCCGCCATTTACCGACAGGCACGACAGCGCTGATTATCCTACGGAAAATAGCAGGTAGTCAAGAAGTATCGGAAGATCATCCGGGTTTACTCCAAGTGAGAGCAGCAGAGTCCGGTCATCCTCGAATATAGTCATGAATTCTTCCTTCGAAATCTGACCGCTGTTAATACCAAGTTTGTAGAAATCAATAGCTTCTTTCTTCTTTCCCTGGCACAATGCAAGATGCCCCTTGTTTACGTAATCGTGGGCATTCAGCTTGCCGGTCGACAGACGCTCATAGTATTTTTCTGAATCTGCAAAGCGGCCAAGTGCAAAATAACAGAAAGCAATAGGCCTCAGAATTTTGAGGTTTCCCGGGTCGTTGTATTCAACTCTGAAGTAATATTTCAGTGCGGTTTCATAATCGCGCAGATCGAGATAGCAGTGCCCGGTCATTATTGCAGTATGCATGTCATCCGGATCCATAACACCTGCCTGGAGATAATTGTCAAGAGCTTCCTCCGTTCTTCCGAGACGCCTCAGGCAGAGCCCGATTTTCTTGAGTGTCCATGCCTTTCTTTCAATCAGTTCGGCTCTCTGATAGAATTTCAGTGCTTCTCCGAATTCCTCGTCCTGCTGATAACAGAAACCGATCTTCTCATACAATTGAGAACTGTCAGGATCCGATTTTGCCAGCCTCAGGAATATATCGAGCGCATCGGGGAAATAATTCTTGCTGAAGAAATACTCTGCAAGACCGGCTTCCGCTTCACGGGATGGACATGCTATCCTGAAAAATTCCGAGTTGTAGATATCGAGTTTTCCCGAGAACAGGTCCTCGAATTCCTTCCTGTAGGGGGAGAGCTTGAAAAACCTGTAAATATCCTGGAGGTACTGGGTCACATTTGTCCTGAACACTTTGTACGGATCAGTTCCGGCATCGTCCCCCCCAAGTTCCCTGAGTCCGTCGAGTTCCATCCTGAATACCTTTAGCATCATTGTTTTCTGTGCTGACGGGAGATACTTCAGGTTAAGAAGGAGTGAGTATTTGTCGGAATTGCAGATGAAGGGAGTCTTGTCGAGAGCTTCTGCAAGCTCGTTAGTGCCGGGCCCGAGTATCTCGTCGTGGTAAATCTCGTTTATAATATCGTGATCGGGATAGAAAGGGACAAACCAGTTGTGGAAATCCTTGAAGAAGTCGAAGTGTTTCAGGTTTGAGAAAGCCGACATATATACATCAGCGCCCTCCATCTGAAGGGTTGTCAGCTCTTCCATGGTTTTGAACAGATCTTCGGAGTCGCCAAACATCTCAGTCCAGTCGGGATTCTTTTCCCCGTATTTGTCTTTGGGAAGAATGTCATCCAGATCAAGCTTTTCCTCAATCCTGGGTTTGAGTTTTGCCACCTTCGGAAGAATCTCATCATGAAGCTTTTTGCTTAGATTTTCTGTCTCCCTCGACCTGATAGTCTGCAGTACAATGATTCTGCAATGCTCACTGAAGCTTTTTTGTTCGCTGAGTCTCCTGATCCTGTCAATTATTTCAGGATACAGAAGTATGCGGGAATTGTAGTAGTGAAGATTCAGAATAAGTCCGGCAAGGGCTCTCTCAGTAACCTGAACTGTTCCTGTTTCATAGAAACGGACAAGGTTCATTAGTTTGTTCGTCTGGAAAGTCCGTAATGAACTCAGAGTTATGGCGCTTATGAAAATGCTTATTTCGTGCCACCTGAATTTTCCGGAACTCATAATAATATTGATCAGGCTCTCCTCTGCTTCACCATAATAATCAGTCAGCCACAGATGGTTGAATATTTTCCTGATAAGCTCCCTGTGCTTTACCGCCAGTTCCGATTCGGGATCAGGATTTATCTCATTGCTGAGCTTGAGCCACTCGTCAAGTTCCGATTTGAACATCAGGTCGTCAACTGTTTCAACAAGGGTTTTTCCTGAAAGCTTCTGTTCCTTCATTGTTTGCTGCATCACCCAGTAGGTGTGCCATCCGGAATAATGTGACAATATGTCCTGTCTGAGACGGTCGGCGAGACTAAGAATTGACTGGATAAGTTTCAGATGAACCCTGTTCCGCTCCGGATCTTTTATTCCCTCAATTGTATATGTGAGCATGTTCCTGTAGGTCATGACGATGTTGTTGTATTCGTCGCGAAGATCGCCAAGAGAAGATACCTGGATCATATCCTGCAGTATGTCAAGGCTTTGCTTGACTTTCTTTTCGGAAACAAGCTTACATATCTGTTTATGCTGCACTATGACTTTTATAGTATTCACAATCTGAGTATTTTATCAAAATTATCCCACGGGTTGGCAGTTCCGCTGATTTGATTACTGCAACAATCAGACCGTTACCCGAATTGCCCTGAAAAGTGCACTAAAGTTCAGTATCCATGACAAAATTTCGGTTATTATCGTCGGCTTTGTTCAGAAGTTAAAGCCTATGCTGATGAATCCTTTCAGACCGCTGAAATAGCGATCCGTACTGCTGAATCCATGCATAATTCCTATTCGTGAAGGACCAATAACTGACATATATCCAAGACTTACGCCGTATCCGCCAAGCACTGTGTAATCTTCCAAGCTTGAGGGTTCCTTTGCAAGGGCAAAAGCCGTCAGAAGACCGACATGAATATCCCTGTGGATTTCCCAATCGGTATCGAATCTGATGCCGGCGTACTGACTGACCTGGAGTTCGCCCGGATGAAAACCGGTAAGGGGTATCGACTTTGAAAGGGGGCTCTCATACCCGCCTGCAAAGTAATAATTATGAGGCGATATTACCGAATCAGCAGTGTAGGTCAGCATTGCATCAGCGCCGATTGTGAATGTAACCTTTCTGCCCGATGAAGCGTACTGTCTGATATTCAGACCGGCTGACCATAAGGGGCTAAATCTGAAGTCGCCGGGCCGGTCAGCAGTAAATTCGTTTTTGAAATTTTCCCTTATTGTTTTGGCTTTTTGCAATTTTGATACATTCAATGATAGCTGGAAGACTGTTCCGCTGTTTGGAAAATGCTTTGTATCGAGAGTGTTATACTGGTTCTGAAATCCTGCACTTATCGAATTGAAAGTAATCCTTTTAAGCAATTCTTCAGTGATGAAGTCAGGGGAAAAGCTTGTATTCTCGAGATTTAACGACAGGCTCATGAAATGGTTAAGTCCCGACCTTTTGTTCAGGCTTATCCCGCCGGTATTGGTTCTCATAGTAAATTCTCCGGTTTTACCCTGAAGTTTCATAACCGGGATCATAGAGTTATCCGTACTGAATGAAGCAGAAAGACCGGATATCTGGTTTCTGTCGATGAACTGTGTTGAGTTGATTCTTAATCGGTAATACTTGCCAATCAGGGCATCAATATCGAGCATCGATCTGGAGAAGAGAAGGTTTTTAA